>NZ_JBFUGT010000015.1:0-85705 GCF_056402775.1 Rhodococcus sp. P3_B8 | reverse complement strand
CATCTGGACCTCACCGTCACCCTCGCCGACGGAACGGTCACCCTCCGCGGCGACGCCGTCGTCGCCGCCTGACCTTCGCCACACCACCGAAAGGAAGTCCCGCTCATGGGCAAGCTCGACAACAGGACAGCCATCGTCACCGGATCCGGCCGCGGCATCGGCCGTGCCATCGCCATGAAGTTCGCGGCCGAGGGCGCCAGCGTCGTCGTCAACGACCTCGACCCGGGCCCGGCCAAGGAGACGGTCGAGGAGATTGTCGCAGCCGGCGGCAAGGCCGTCGCCAGTATCGGTTCCGTCACCGAGGAAGGCTTCGCGGACCGCTTCGTCGCCACCGCCGTCGACACCTTCGGCGGCCTCGACATCATCGTCAACAATGCCGGCTTCACCTGGGACAACGTCATCCAGAAGATGACCGACGAGCAGTGGGACACCATCCTGGATCTGCACCTGAAGGCACCGTTCCGGATCCTGCGCGCGGCGCAGCCGTACATCAAGGCGAACCCGACCGACTACCACCGCAAGGTCGTCAACATCTCCTCCAACGCCGGTGTCGTCGGCAACGCCGGCCAGTCCAACTACGCCGCCGCCAAGGCCGGCATCATCGGACTGACCAAGACCCTCGCCCGCGAGTGGGGCCGCTACCGGGTGAATGTCAACGCGGTCGCCTACGGCCTGATCAACACCCGCCTGACGGAGGCGTCGGCGGACGGCAACGCCACCATCGACGTCGAAGGCCGGGAGATCAAGGTCGGCGTCAACCCGCAGCTGCTCGCCGCAGCCGAGCGGTCCATCCCGCTGGGCCGGGCCGGCCGTCCCGACGAGGCAGCGGGCGCAGTGTTCGCCCTGTGCCTGCCCGAGACCGACTACGTCAGCGGCCAGTGCCTGGTTTGCGACGGCGGCAGCCGCTAACCATCCCCGACAGGAGGGGTCCCCATGTACTTGACTCAGTCACTGCATCGCGCGGTGCAGCAACGCCCGAACCAGCCCATGACCGTGTGCGGGGACCGCATCCACACCAGCAGCGAGACCGGAGACAGGGTCGCCCGCCTCGCGGGCGCTCTGCTCGGTCTCGGTGTGGGGGTCGGCGACCGCGTCGGCATGCTGTCGCTCAATTCCGACCGGTACCACGAGTACTTCTTCGCCACCTGGTGGATAGGCGGCGTGGTCAACCCGCTCAACACTCGCTGGAGCGCCGCCGAGATCGCGTTCGCCCTCGAAGACTCACAGACGGCGGTACTGCTGGTCGACGACACCTTCGTACCGCTGCTGGACGAGATTCGCACATTCTTCCCGTCGCTGCGAGCAGTGGTGCACTGCGGCGACCAACCGACACCGGACGGGCTTCTCCGTTACGAAGACCTGGTCGCCACCGCGGAACCCGTCGAAGACCTGCGCGTGGGCGGAGACACCCTGGCAGGGATTTTCTATACCGGTGGTACCAGCGGCCGCCCCAAAGGCGTCATGCTCACCCACCTCAACCTGATGACCGCGAGCCTCGGGTCGCTGGCCGCCAACCACACCGCCGTCGCAGGCGGCCGCGCCCTGCTGTCCGCACCCATGTTCCACCTCGCTGCACTGGCCAGCTGGAACGGCCAGAACATCGCCGGTGGCATCCTGGTGATGTTGCCGTCGTTCGAACCGGCCGCGGCGCTGCGACTGATCGAAGAGCAGCGGATCAACTCGATGCTGTTGGTACCGACCATGATCCAGATGTTGCTGCGCCACCCGGAGCGCGAGATCCGCGACCTGTCCAGCATCACCGCAATTCAGTACGGCGCGTCCCCGATCTCCGAGACCCTGCTACGCCAGGCCCAGCGCGCCTTCCCGAAAGCTGATTTCGTGCAGGGTTACGGGATGACCGAGGCCGGCCCCGGACTCACCTCGCTCAGCGCCGACGACCACCACGCGGCCACCCGGCTCAATTCGGCCGGTCGGCCGATGGGTCACGTCGAGGTGCGGGTTGTCGACGACCGTGGCAACGAACTTCCCCGCGGCGACGTCGGCGAGATCATCGCCCGCGGCGGCAACATCATGACCGGTTACTGGAATCGACCGGAAGAGACCGCGGCGGCGCTGCGCGACGGCTGGCTGTACACCGGCGACGGCGGCTACATGGACGAGGACGGCTACCTGTTCGTGGTGGACCGACTGAAGGACATGATCATTTCCGGGGGAGAGAACGTGTACTCGACCGAAGTCGAGAATGCTCTCGCCTCTCATCCCGATGTGGTGCAGTGTGCGGTGATCGGTGTTCCCGACGATCGGTTCGGCGAGCGGGTGCACGCGTTTCTGGTGATGAAACCTGGCACGTCACTGACCTGCGACGACGTGCGAGCCCACTCCAAGAAACTGATCGCCGGGTACAAGTCGCCACGGAGCATCACGATCGTGGAGCAGATGCCGGTCTCGCCGGCTGGCAAGATACTCAAGAGAGAACTCCGCCGGCAGTTCTCCGACCTGGCCGACCGCACCGCGCACTGACACCCCGAGGCTGCAATGACGATCGACACATCGGACGACACACCTGCTGTCGAGCCGTCCGCCAAGAAGACGCCGCGGCCGCGCAACCGTAAAGCGCAGATCATCACGGTGGCCCGAGAGCAATTCGGGCGACGCGGCTACCACGGGGTGAACATGGAGGACATCGCCTCCGCGGTGGGAATCACCGCGGGGGCGCTGTACCGCCATTTCCCGAACAAGCAGGACCTTCTGGCACAGGCGATACTCAATGCCGCCTCGTCGATCACGGCCACCCTCGACGACGTCGACCCCGAGGACTCGGCCTCGAACTGTCTGGCCCTGTTCCGCTACTGCCTCGACAACGACTTCCGCGCGGTCCTCTTCGACCAGGAAGCCCGCCACCTCGCTCCCGAACGCCGGGCCGAGGTGCGGACGGCCGTTCAGTCGGTCCCGGCACGCATCGCCGACGCCCTCCGCTCCGAACGCCCCGACCTCACCACTGCGGACGCCGACTTGCTGGCCTGGGCCATGTCGAGCGTCGCCCTCAGTCCCGCCCGGCACCGAACGACCTTGCCGCGCAAACGCTTGGAGAGCCTGCTGCTGGAGCTGTGCGAACGGCTGCGGAGCGCTCCGATCCGGCACGCCGAGGAGATACCTGCCGAGGAGGCATACGTCTCCGGCTTCGCTCACGCTTCCCGTCGTGAAACCCTGTTGACCGCCGCCATCTCCCTGTTCAGGCGGCGCGGCTACCAGTCGGTGACGATGGACGACATCGGCGCCGCCGCGGGGATGGCGAGTTCGAGCATCTACACCTACTTCTCCGGCAAGGCCGAGGTGCTCCAGGCGATCCTCGTCCGAGGCACCGAGTCCCTGCGGATGGGGTTGGTCCAGGCGCTTGCCGGTGCGCGCTCCCGCGAGGACGCGCTCGCTCTGGTGGTGCACTCGTACGCCTCGGCCGTGTCGGCACCCGACAGTGCCATCGGCATCCTCATCGAGGAGTCGACGAATTTACCCGAAGAGGCACAGTCGCAGTCACGCACGGCTCAACGCGAGTACATCGACGAGTGGGTACATCTCCTCGGCACCGACACCCACGAAACCCGGACTACGGTGCTCGCCGCGATCGGGTTGGTCAACGACCTTTCGCGGTTGCGGCACCTGCACACCCGACCGCGGTTCCGAGACGAAATCGAGGAACTGGCCCTTCGGGTACTGGGAGTCCGTATCGACTGATCACCCACCGCCGAGGCCGACCACTCCGATCATCAAGGGCAGGAAGACGATGATCAGAATTGCGCCGACGATGTCGAAGGTGATTCCGCTCCGGATCATCGTGGTGATCCGGACGGCTCCGGAGCCGTAGACCACGGCGTTCTGCGGCGTCGAGACCGGCAGCATGAAGCCGAACGATGCGGCGAACGTGGCCGCGAGCGCAGGCACGAAGGGGTTGACCCCGGCCGCCAACGCCACCGGGATCACGATCGGCACCACGACCGCCGCCGACGCCGTGTTACTCGTCGTCTCCGACACGGCGATGGCCAGCAGCACCGCGAAGACGGTGATGGCGACGACGCTGGTCAGGCCCAGCGAGTCCGCGACGGAGGTGCCGATCGTCTCGGCGAGTCCGGTGTCGGCGAGCAGTGCGCCGAAGATGATGCCGCTGCCGAACAGCACGATCGTGCCCCAGTCGATCTTCGCTGCGTCCCGCCAGGTCAGCGTGAACTCCCGATTCTCCCAATCGGTCGGCAGAAGGTAGAGCAACGCCGCCCCGAAGACCGCGACCATGCCCTCGTCGAGTCGGTCGCTGATCGTGCCGTAGAGGTCCGAGTCGTTGCCGGCGACCACCGCGACGACACCGGGCAGGATCCACAGCGTCACCGTCACTCCGAACGCGATGAGCGTGTTCTTCTCGGCACGCGACAGCGGACCCATTTCCGCGCGCTGTTCCGCCAGGTAATCGGCGACGCCCTCGATGCGCCGGATCTCGGGCTTGTTGAGGCGCAGCAGGATGATGGCGAGCGCGATGAACATCAGCAGGCAGATCGGGATGGCCATCACCATCCACTGCCCGAAGCTGATCCGCTCCCCCGTGGCCTCTTCGATGAGCCCGCGTCCGATGAGGTTGGGTGGGCTCCCGACCGGTGTCAGCAGGCCGCCCACGCTTGCGCTGTACGCGAGCATCAGCATGATCGCGGCACCCACCCGGAGACGCAACGGGTCGAAGTCCGCTGCGACGACGCCGCGGCGCTGCATGAGTTTCGCGATGACGCCGAGGATGCCCAGGGCGGTGGGCAGCAGCATGGCCACGGTCGCGGTGTTGGATACGAACGCCGAGAGCCCGCACGTGATCGCGCCGAACGCGACGATCACTCCGGTGGTGGACTGGCCTACACGTGGCAGGGTCAGGATCCGAAACGCGAAGCGCCGTGCGACGCCGTGTTTGAGCATCGCCTGGGCGAGGATGAACGCTCCGATGAACGTGAAGATCGTCGACGACCCGAACGCGGCGAGGACCTCGTCGGCCGGCGCCACGCCCAGAAACACCACGATCGCCACCCCGAGCAGCCCGCCGATCGGGATCGGCACCGCCTCGGTCACCCACAGCACGATGACGCCGAGCAGCACGCCGGCCAACGTCTGCTGGTTGGGCGGGATGTCGATCGGCAGGGCGAGGAACGCGATCGTGATCAGTGGTGCGAGAAACAGCCCTATCGTGCGGCGGCCCTTCTCGAATCGCTCCTCGGCGGGTGAGAGATGCTGTTCGCCGAGGCTGCGATAGGTGGTGTGCCCGAGCAACGCCTTGTCRACGTCGGTGCGGTGACCCTCGTTCTCGGCTGTCATGGTCCCTCCCCTGCGACACGGATTGGTACGGAAGTAGTACCCATGAACGAGCGGGATAGTCGTTTCACGGCATGTTTTCTCCCGGATGGGCACGAACGACGCCTAGGCCGTCACCTTGTTTCTGGGAACGATCAGCACGGGCACCGGAGCGTGACGCAGGATCTTCGAGGCGGCCGAGCCGAGGAATACGTGGGCCGCGGGTCCGGCCGCGCCCGAACCCAGCGCCAGCATGTCGCCGGCTTCCCAGGAGACGGCCTCCACCGCTTCGCGCCAGTCGTGGCCGCTGCCGACCACGACGTCCACGTCGGGAACCGGAATTCGGGCGCGAACTGCGTTGAGCTGCTTGATGATATCGGCGCGCGTCCGGCGAGCCCACTGTTGTACGACGAGGTCCTCCGTCGATCGCTCGATCGCGCCGCCGAACATCGTCATCGGCCGCACCGTGAACGACACGATTCGCAACTGCACCGGCCACTGCCTCGCCAGTTCGGCGGTGGCGGCAACGAGGCCGTTCACGTCGGCCTCGCCTCCGTACGCGACGGTGATCCGGCGGATCGACTCCGGCACCGGCGGGTAGCCGCGCGGAGCGATCGCGACGGGCACCGCTGCGGTGTGGACCAGCCGTTCGGTGACGCTGCCCAGCGTCACCCTGCCCAGCAGCCCGGACGACGACGACCCGACAACCACGAGACGCGCGTCGTGGGCGGTGACGAGTTCGATCAACCCTGTTGGAATGGAATCGGATTGGTGGACGATGCGGGGAATGTCCGGGCCCCCGGGCAGCTGGCCGACCACCCTGTCCAGGGCGTGCGAAGCCTGCTCGGTGACGTAGCCCAGGTATTCGCGTTCGATGGGGTCGTCTTTCGCCGGCCACGGCCGTTCCACGATCGCCGCGGCCACAACCTTGTCGCCGGTCCAGCGTGATATCTGCACCGCCAGGTTGAGGGGTGCGGTGCCCTGACGGCTCGAGCTGAAGCCGGCGATGATCGTCATCGGGGGGCTCTCCCTGCGGCGACCGGGGTGACGACGACGTGCGTCACCGGCACGCTGTGCTCGGCGCGTGCGCGGTCCACGACGTCGAAGCGGTGCCACACCGACTCTTCGGGTGGCAGTGTCGAGATGACGATCTGATCTGGACGGAACGAGTCGACGGCGGCGGCCAGGGCCCGCAGCGGCCGGTAGTCGCCCAACTCGCCGTCGGCTTCGAGGTTCTCCGCGCGGAGTGTCGCCAGCGTGTCGTCCAACCGCCGCTGTGCGACCTCTCGGGTCGCTTCCGCGACGTCGAGTGGACCGTGGGTGGCGGCGGTTCCGGTCTCGATCGGGCTGGCAGGCACGACCACGAAGTAGGTGGCATCCCGATCCGCGTCGATGCGACGAAGCTCGTCGAGCATTTCCTTGGACTGGACGGTCTGGTTCGCGAGCACCAGCACGCGGTGCGGTCGTGTCGTCGCCGCGACCCCTTCCACGACGGGTCGCCGGCCCACGAACCACTTGTTGGCGAGGAAGAGCACGATGACGACGGCCCACGACAACAGGCTCAGCATCAGTTGCGACCGCACGTCGTCCTGCAGATACATCTGCACCAGGATCCCCACGATCGCGGCCGCGGTGATGATCGACAACACCGGGAACAGCCACATCTTGACCCGAAGCTCCGAGTCCGGGGTGCGGTAACGCAGGACGATCTGGGAGACGGCAATGAGCAGGTAGACGAACAGGATGACCGCACCGCTGGAGTTCAGCAGGAAGACGAAGACGGTGTCCGGTGAGACTGCCGCGGCGATGACGCACAGAAAACCGACGACCGAGGACGCGAGTATCGCGATGGCAGGAACCCCGCGCCGGGTCACCCTGACCAGCTGCGCGGGCGCCTCCCGGCGCGCAGCGAGCACGAACAACATGCGTGAGGCGGTGTACATGCCCGAGTTGAGACAGCTCAGCACCGCCGTCAACACCACGGCGTTCATGATGTGGTCGGCGTACGGGATCCCCATTTCGGTGAACGCGGCGACGAAGGGGGACGCGGCCGCCTCCTCGTCGTTCCACGGCAGGATCGTCGCCAGCAGGAACGTGGAGCCGACGAAGAACACGGCGATCCGCACGATCACCGAGTTCGCGGCCTTGGTCACCGCCCGCTCCGGATCCGCCGATTCCGCGGCCGCGATCGTCGCGATTTCGGCGCCGACCATGGAGAAGATCACCGTCACCACACCGACGGTGATGGCCATGGCGCCGAACGGCAGGAACCCGTCATGGCTCCACAGGTTCGAGAAATCGAGCGATTTGTTCGGCCACACCCCCAACACGAACAGTGTGCCCAGCCCGATGAACACCACGATCGCGGCCACCTTGATCCCGGCRAACCAGAATTCGAACTCACCGAACGACGACACCGAGAACAGATTCGTCGCCGTCATCAGAATCATCAGAACCAACGCCGACAACCACAACGGGATGTCGATCCAGTACTGGATGATCGTCGCGCCGGCGATCGCCTCGAAACCGACGACGATCACCCAGAAGTACCAGTACAACCAGCCGACGGAGAAGCCGGCCCAGTTGCCCAACGCGGCGCGGGCATAATCGGCGAACGATCCGGTCGACGGGTTGGCCACCGCCATCTCGGCCAGCATCCGCATGACCATGATGATCAGGACCCCGGCAAGCGCATAGGTAATGAACGCCCCCGGCCCGGTGTCGCCGATGACGACACCCGAGCCGACGAACAGGCCTGCGCCGATCACCCCGCCGATCGCAATCATCGTCAGCTGCCGCTGGCTCAGCGCCTTCTTCAAAGTGGGTGTTGCACTCATTGCATCCCTCCGATACTCGACGCACCGGCTACTCGCTCTCTTGGCGAGACCGGCTGTCGGATTCCGTGGGATGTACTCGGCTGGGCACGCGATCAGAGGGAATGAGCCGCAGGGCTTGAATCTCAATCGTAAGCCGCAGCGTCCGTCCGGCGAGCGGGATCGGACAGGTGGATCGTTCTCACAATCGGATCCGGGGGAAGGCCTTCGATCAGCTGTCGAGTTGCGACATGAGCGCTTGCTGACTGGCCTGGACGTGACGTCGCATGTAGTTCTCGGCTCCGATGCCGTCCTTGGCGATGATCAATTCGAGGACGGTGTGGTGTTCGCGTTCGGACTCGAGTGACCGGCCGGGTTGCGAGAGTGAGGTCTTCACGAGTCGCCCGTAGGCGAGTTGGTTCATCAGGAGCCGGTAGTGGGTGGCGAGCTTCCCGTTGTCCGCACCGGCGATGAGGATCTCGTGGAAGTCGTGGACCAGTTGGGCGTAGCGCTCGGTGTCGCCCGCCTCCACTGCGGCGTCGGCCTCGCGGACATTCGCCTTCATGGCGGTGAGTTCGGGCACTTCCCCGCGGGCGGCCATCAAGCGTGCGGCACCGCCCTCGAGGAGTTGCTTCATCTCGAAGAGTTCGTTGATCTCACGCCGGGAAGGCACAGCGACGAACGTGCCGACCCGAGGGCGGATCTCGACCAACCCCTCGATCTGCAGTTGCTTGAGGGCCTCGCGGATCGGTGTGCGACTGATCCCGAAGGTTTCGGCGAGGGAGACTTCGGACAGCGATTGCCCGGGTGCCAACTCGCCCGAGATGATCATCTGCCGCAGTCCGTCGGCCGCGCGTTCCTGGAAGTTGCTCGTGTCGAGTCTTCGCGACGTCGCGACGTCCATCGGTCCCCTCCAGCACTGTGTCATGTATCTTGCATGTCAACCGTACATCGCCGACGCACCCTGCTCGTCGAGACCGATGGTCCCGCCCGCCCGCGGTGCACACGGTCGGGCAGGACCCAGGCCGGCATCAGCGGAAGGCGGGGATCACTTCGTTGATGAACAGTTCGAGGGACTTGCGCTTCTCCTCGTGGGAGAGGGTGTTGTCGGTCCAGAAGCTGAATTCGGTGATGCCGAGCTCCTCGTAGTACCGCAGACGGTCGATGACTTCTTCCGGCGTTCCAATCATCGCGGTCTTGTGCAGAGACTCCGGGGAGAACTCGGGCCGTTCCGCGAACTTCGACTCGGGGCTGGGATCGTGGAAGCCGTTGACCGGATCGGTCTTGTTCCCGAACCAGGCGTCGAACGTCCGATAGAACTTCTGGATGCCTTCGGCAGCGGGCCGCCAGCCCTCCGGATCGTCGGCCGGATGCACGTAGGTGTGGCGAAGAACCATGATCTCCGGCTGCGGCACCTCGGGGTGGTTCGCGACGGCGGTGTCGAACTTGCCCTTCAGGTCGGCGACTTCCTCGTCACCCTTCATCAGCGGGGTCACCATGACGTTGCATCCCTGTGCCACCGCGAAGTCGTGTGAGGCCGGATCACGAGCGGCCACCCACATCGGCGGCATCGGCTTCTGCACGGGCTTGGGCACACTCGTCGACGTCGGGAACTGCCAGATCTCGCCGTCGTGCGCGTAGTCCCCCTTCCACAGTTCGCGGACCGCGGGCACGAGTTCGCGCAGGTGCTTGCCCCCGTCGCCGGCAGGCAGTCCGCCGGCGAGGCGGTCGAACTCGAACTGGTAGGCGCCGCGGGCCAGCCCGACCTCCATGCGCCCGTTGCTGATGACGTCGAGCAGCGCGCACTCGCCCGCGACGCGGATCGGGTGCCAGAACGGGGCTATGATCGTGCCCGCGCCGAGCCGGATCGTCGACGTCTGGCCGGCCAGATACGCGAGCAGCGGCATGGGGCTGGGCGCGATCGTGTACTCCATCGCGTGGTGCTCACCGATCCACACTGTTTCGAATCCGCCGGCCTCGGCCATCACCGTCAGCTCGGTCAGGTTCTCGAACAGTTGGCGGTGGGTGACGCTCTCGTCCCAACGCTCCATGTGCACGAACAGCGAAAACCTCATAGCTGTTCCTCCTCTGCAAATCGTGTGGTCAATGTGCGGATCCAGCGGTGTGCGGACCCGGCCGATCGTGATGCTGGAGTGCGCACGGTCAGCTCCGCATGGTGAACGGATCCGCGACGGGATCTTCGCTCGTGTTGATCCAGACGCTCTTGAGCCGGGTGTACTCCTTGATCGTCTCGGTGCCGTGCTCGATGCCGACACCACTGCTCTTGAAACCCTGGCGCGGCGACATCGGCGACATCGCCCGGTAGGTGTTCACCCAGACCGTGCCGGCTTCGAGCCGCGAGGCCATGCGATGGGCCCGCGACAGATTCGTCGTCCACACACCGGCGGCGAGGCCGTACTCGGTGTCGTTGGCGAGCCGAATCACTTCCTCCTCGGTCTCGAACGGCATGATCGCCGCAACCGGACCGAAGATCTCCTCACGGACGACGCGCATGTCGTTGTCGACGTCGACGAGGACTGTCGGTTCGTAGAAGTAGCCGCCGAGCCCGCCTCCGTCGCAGGCGTTTCCGCCGGTGACGACCCGGGCTCCCTCGCTGCGGCCGAGATCGACGTAACCCGCCACCTTGTCGCGCTGGTCCGCGAAGGCGAGCGGTCCGAGTTCGGTCGCGTCGTCGAGCGGGTCGCCGATCCGAATCGTCTTGGCGCGCTCGGCGACGCGTTCGAGCAGCTCGTCGTAGACGGCACGGTGGGCGAACACCCGGCTTCCCGCGATACAGGTCTGCCCGGCGTCCGCAAAGATGCCCGCAACCACACCCATCGACGCGTTCGCCACGTCGGCATCGTCGAAGACGATGTTCGGCGACTTCCCACCGAGCTCGAGCGTCGAGCCGATGAAACGACTCGCGGTCGCCGCGGCGATTCGGGCGCCTGTTGCCGTGCTCCCGGTGAACGAGATCTTCGCCAGATCCGGGTGGTCGACCAGGGCCTGGCCGGCCTCGGCTCCGAACCCGGTGACGACGTTGACGGCGCCCGCGGGAAAGCCCGCCTCCACAGTCAGTTCCGCGAGTCGCAGTGCAGACCGCGACGTGTATTCCGACGGCTTGATGACGACGGTGTTCCCGACGCACAGTGCGGGCGCCAGCTTGCTGGTCGTCAGTGTCAGCGGAGAGTTCCACGGGGTGATCGCCCCGACCACACCGAGCGGCTCACGCGAGGTGTAGTTGAGCACCTTGCGGTCGGACGTCGGGACGACGTCACCCTGGATCTTGTCCGCCAATCCGGCGTAGTAGTAGTAATACTCGGGCAACGAGGCCAGCTGCCCGCGCATCTCACGCAGAAGCTTGCCGTTGTCCAGAACCTCCATCCGGGCAAGTTCTTCGGCGTTCTCACCGATGAGGTCGCCGAGACGGCGGAGCAGATGCCCGCGGCGCGTCTGACTGAGATCGCGCCATCGCGAATCCTCGAACGCCGCCTTCGCTGCCGCCACGGCGCGGTCGATGTCCGCAGCGTTGCCGCGGGCCGCCCGGTACAGCGGCTGCCGAGTGGCCGGGTTCGTGCTCTCGAAGTACTCACCGGATTTCGGCGTGACCCGCTCTCCACCGATGAAGTGTTGTAGCTGTTCGAGATCAGACATGTGCGTGCTCTCCGATGAAAGTGGTGATGCAGTCGACGAGCGCTTCGGGACGCTCGATGGGAAGCATGTGCCGCGCACGGGGAATGATCACCGACCGGCAGTCGGGCAACGCCGCTGCGAGTCGATGTGTCATCTCCGGGGTGGACCCGGGATCGTCACTGCCCGTCACGGCCAACGCCGGAACGGTGATCGTGGACAGGGCGGGGCCGAGTTCGGCGTCCCCGGTCGCGAAGACGCGATAGCAGTTGACGAAGGATGCGACATCGTTCGCCGACAACGTCTCCCGCGTTCGGCGAACCCAGTCCTCCCCGACCTGCGTGCCCTCGTACCAGCGCGTGAGCGATGCCGCGGCGCTGGCCGCGAAGTCCGCCTCGGCGGTCGTCAATCGGGCGAGGACGGCCGCCCGTTCGTCGTCGGTGCGGCGGCAGACCGAACTCACCGATGTCAGGGTCGCCACCAGTTCGGGGCGGTGCAGTGCCAGGTACTGGGCGACGAGGGCGCCGAGCGAGAAACCCACCAGGTGCGAGCCCGGCGGGATCTCGCCGGCCACACCCTCGGCGAGGTCTGCCAGCGTGGTGCCCGCACCGGCCGGAGGCCGCGAGCCGTGCCCGGGGAGGTCGGGAGTGATCAGCGTGTACCGGTCCGCGAGCAACGCGGCGGCAGGCTCCCACATCGTGTGATCGAGCCCGACGCCGTGCAGCAGCACCATGGTTGGCTTGCTCATGGGAGGTGCCGACTACTGCTCGGTCGTCAGCGGTGCCAGGCGCTGCTGGGGGCGTCCCTGCGCAGCGGCCGCCAGCGCGATCACGATCTCGTTCGGGTGCGGCGCATCGGCGATCCGGACCTCCACCGTCTGGTGGTGGGAGCGGATCGTCGCGTCGGTGATGTGCTTGAGCGGGATGTCGAACACGATGCCCGCCGGCCCGCGCTTCTCGACGGCGGGAAGCAGGGTCGTCGCGTTCGCAGCCTTGCGGAAGTGGTCACCGAACTTCAGCGTGTGAATCAGACCCGAGCCGTGCTCGATCTCCCCGTTCAATCCCACGATCGCGGCCTTGCCGTATGCCTCGGCGGGCGCGCCGAGCGCCTCGAGCACCTTCGGCGCCAGCAGTGCACCCGCCGCCGACGCGGTCTGGTCGATGCCCGGACCGAGGTCCTCGACGTAACCTTGCCCCGACCAAGGGTTTTCGATGACGGCAGCCACGATGGCCACGCGGGCGGCGGGCGACACCGGTCGACCGCCTTCGGTCAGGATCTCTTCGACGATCGTGATGATCTTGCGAACGTTCATGAAAGGACTGCCTCCAGAGTCTGAGCGGTGATAGCGGGGTCGGTTGCGCGGTCTCCGATGCGCGGATGCGGGCGGGGGCCGGTCGATGCGGCAGCAATGACGACGATCTCGTCGGCGCGCGGTGCGTCCGGCACTCGCGCACTCACGGTCTGGTAGTGGCTTCGGGTGGCGGCGTGCTCCTTGTGCCACATCGGGACGATCAGTTCTTCGCCTGCCTCGGCCCTGGTGTCCGCGAAGCAGATGATCGACTCCCCCTGCAGGAACTCGCGCATGAGATTCCCGAAGTACGGCGTGTGGATCAGCGCGCCACCGTGTTCGATCTCGCCGGCGGTACCGACGATCGCAGCCTTGCCGAAGGCCTCGATCCGATCTGCGCCGCCGAGCGCATCGATGAGCCGATCGGTCAGCAGTTTCGCCAGCAGAGGCGCGACTTCACCGACTTCCGCCGACAGATCGGTGGTGACACCGGTGCCCACCCACGGGTTCGCGACCACAGCTGCGACGCTGGCGCGAGAAACCGGGCTGGCGGGGGCCTTCCCCAACTCGAGCACCGTCTCCTCGCGATAGAGCGACAACTTGCGGATGCCGATGCCCGCCTCGATACGTTTCCGATTCCGCTGTTGCATACAACGTACAGTAATCACCGGCCGCACAACGGTCAAGAGCAACCGGTCCTCGATAGTCGTTTTCATCGCCCGTTCGTCGACCAGACGAGGCCATAGCCGCAGCTGAAAGCCACTTTTTCCAGCAGAGTTCCATACGGCCGACTTGCCGCGAAGCTGCTCAGCCGTTGACACGGGATGTGACGCGCCTAATACTCTGTTGCATGGCAGAGCAGCCGAGTAGCGGCCCGTCGTCACAGACGACCCCCATATCCAGCCACCGTCCCGCCGCACCGGAACCGAACGCGGGCAACCCGACCATCGAATCGACACACGTCGCCCTCCTCAGCGCAGGAGGTCCGGGCCACGCCCGCGAAGTGCCGCGCAGGAATCGGCTCCGCGACAACGGGCTCGGCAGCGTCTTCTGGATGTCTGTCGGCGTCTCGACACTGTTCGTCGTGTGGGCCGTCGCATTCACCGACAACCTGAACGAGGTCACGTCCGACTCGCTCAACTGGATGACGTCCACCTTCGGCTGGACGTATCTGGTGGTGACGCTGTGCATCCTGGTCTTCCTGGTGTTTCTCGCATTCAGCCCCGCCGGCGATCTACGGCTCGGCCGGGACGACGAGAAACCGGAATTCTCCACGCCGAGTTGGCTGGCGATGATCCTGAGCGCGGTCATGGGTATCGGGCTGATCTCCTACGGTGTCGCCGAACCGATCTCGCACTTCGCCTCGCCGCCGCACGGTCTCGCCGAGCCGAATACCACCTCGGCTGCCGTGCRCGCCATGCAGTACTCCTATTTCGACTGGGGCGTGCACGCGTGGGCCATCTTCGCGGTGTTCGGCCTGGCCATCGCGTACTCCACGCACCGGAAGGGACGGCGGACACTGGTGAGCCAGCTGTTCTATCCCCTGCTCGGTGAGCGCGTGAACGGTCCCCTCGGCAAGACGATCGACGTGCTCGCGGTGTTCGCCACGCTGTTCGGCACCACAACCTCGCTCGGACTCGGCGCGCTGCAGGTCAACAACGGACTGGCCAGCCTGTTCGGAACGCCGGTGGACTCGGTCTCACAGGTGATGATCATCGCCGTCGTCACCGCGCTGTTCACGCTGTCCGCCGTCACCGGTGTCAACAAGGGCATCAAGGTTCTCAGCCAGTGCAGCACCGCCCTGGCGATCGCCCTGTTCGTCTTCATCCTGATCGTCGGCCCGGCGGTCTTCGTCGCGAACCTGTACATCGAGTCCCTCGGTACGTGGGCGAGCGACTTCTTCCGGATGAGTTTGCAGGGTACGGCCTTCGGCGATCTCGAGTGGATGCAGTGGTGGACGTACTTCATGCTCGCCTGGTGGGTGTCCTGGGGCGCGTTCGTCGGTGTCTTCCTCGCCCGTATCTCACGCGGGCGCACCATCCGAGGCTTCATCATGGGAGTCCTCGTCGTGCCCAGCGCCGTCTTCTTCACCTGGTTCACGGTGTTCGGCGGCACCGCCATCCACATCGACATGTACGAGGGCGGCGACATCGCCGAGCGCACCGCGGCAGACATCAACAGCGCATTCTTCGCGACGCTGGAGCACTATCCGTTCGCCACAGCGACATCGGTGATCGCTGTCATTCTCGTCGTCGTGTTCTTCGTATCCGGCGCCGATGCGAACACCTACGTGCTGAGCATGATGACCTCGAACGGTTCCCTGACCCCGGCCCGCTGGGTCCTCGTCCTGTGGGGCATACTCACCGGCGTCACCGCGATCGTGCTCATGCTTGCAGGCGGACTGAATGCCTTGCAGAACACCGTGATCGTGACGTCCCTTCCCTTCCTCGTGATCGTCGCCGGCTTGACGGTGTCGTTCTGGAAAGAACTCGTTTCCGACCGTAAGGAGCGCATGAAATGACCGACAACACCGCCCGCCGCGAGCTGATCGTGAAGGTGTGGGACGCAGCTTGGGACCGCGGTGAGGTGGACGCCTTCGATACCCTCCTTGGCCCGCACTACCAACGCCACGGCACCCACGGACCCGCTCAGGACCGCGAGACGTTCAAGGCCTCCATCCTGTCGACGCGTGCCGCCTTCCCCGATCTGAAGACCACGATCGACGACATCATTCTCGAAGACGACCGAGCCGCGATCCGCTGGCACAGCGCCGGAACGCATACCGGCGCATTCCTGGGCATTCCCACGACCGGCAAGCGTGTCCAGGTCAGCGGGGCCACCTTCGCCCGCTTCGACGGCGACGGCATCGTCGAAGAATTCGTGACCTGGGATCCCCGGGCACTTCTGTCCGCGCTCGGCATCATCACCGTCGGCCAAGACTGACCACGACATCTACCCGGAGCACACCATGTCACAGCTTCAGCACACCGTTGACCTCGATCTGATGAAGCAGGTCAACCGCCAGTTCGTCACCGGCGTCACCGTCATCACCACGATGGACGGCGACACCCCGAAGGGGCTGGCGGTCAACGCCTTTGCCAGCATCTCGCTCGACCCGCCGACCGTGATGGTCTGCGTGCAGCGCACGTCCAACACCCACGACTGCCTCTTCCGCGCCGATCATCTCGCGATCAACATCCTGTCCACGGCCCAGATGGACGTCGTCGCCAAGTTCGCATCGAAGTCCGACGACAAGTTCGCGGGCCTGAACTGGCGGCCCGGCCCCTCCGGGAGTCCGTTGATCGACCTCAGTAGCGCACAGATGGAGGTCGAGATCCGGGAGCGGCTTCAGGCGAGCACCCACACAGTGTTCATCTGCCGCGTCCTGCACGCCGCAGTCAGCGAACAGACTCCGATGATCTACAGCGCCGGAAAGTTCTTCGACGGAGGGTCTCTCGACCCCCTGGGATGATCCCGCCTCCGCCCCGGCGGCGAGGACACAGACGAGCGCGGGCCCACCTGTCGATCAGGTAGGCCCGCGGCGTTCTCGGGACGTGTCGGTCAGCGCGCCGGTCCGGCGGCGTCCAACCCGGCCATCACAGCGTGGTGACTTGCCTGGACGTGGTGGCGCATGAGCTTCTCGGCGCCCGCGCCGTCCTTGGCGATGATGAGGTCGAGCACGCGATGGTGTTCGCGCTCGGAGTCCAGGGAACGTCCGGGCTGTGCGAGCGAGGTCTTCACCAGCCGCCCGTAAGCCAACTGATTCATCAGAATTCGATAGTGGGTGGCGAGTTTGCCGTTGTCGGCGCCGACGATGAGGATCTCGTGGAACTCACGGACCAGCTCGGCGTACCGTGCGGTGTCGCCTGCGAGGACAGCTGCGTCGGCGTCGGCGACGTTGGATCTCATCGCCTCCAGTTCAGGGATGTTTCCGCGGGCGGCCATCAACCTGGCGGCGGCGCCCTCGAGGAGCTGTTTCATCTCGAACAGCTCGTTGATCTCGCGCCGGGACGGGGCGGCGACGAACGTTCCGACCCTTGACCGGATCTCCACGAGCCCCTCGATCTGCAGTTGCTTGAGTGCCTCGCGCACGGGGGTTCGGCTGATACCGAAGGTCTCGGCCAGATTCACCTCGGACAGCGCGTCACCCGGCCCGAGCTCGCCGCTGATGATCATCTGACGGAGTCCGTCGGCCACCTGCTCCTGGAAATTGGCGGTCACAAGCTTTCGGGTCGACGCGACGACCATCCTCACTCCTCCGTACGGGACTGCCATCTTGCATGGCAATTATTGCCAATCTACAGTCCCCGCGCACAACAGGGCAAGGCGCGGACCACGGTCGAGAGTGGGCGTTTCCGTCGTTCACCGGCTTTGTCAGATGATTACGGCGAGATGACCCGCATGAAGGGTTGATGACGGGGTTGACTTCGTCGCAACGGTTCTGCACAGTGATCTGCACAACGTTCTCTGCCATACATCATGGCAATCAGAGAGGTCATTATGTCTCAGACTCCCTCGGCAGACACCGAAGACCGCCGATACCGCAGCAAGGTCGCCGCGGTCGAGCCGTACGGCGTCGACCACATTCCCGACGTCGAACGGCACGGCACCGCCCGCTCCCAGTTCTCCATCTGGTTCGCCGCCGGCATGAACTTCCCGATCATGGTGCTGGGCTTCTCCGCCGTCAGCTTCGGACTCTCGCTGACGTCGGCGGTGACCGCGATCGTGCTCGGCTCCCTCGTCGGCGCGGCCGTCATGGGCATCCTGTCGCAGATGGGCGCCCGACTCGGTGTTCCGCAGCAGATCCAGTCGCGAGGCCCCCTCGGCTTCTTCGGGAACTTCGTCCCCGTCGCCTACATCAACGTCTTCGCCGGCATCGGATGGGCCGCCGTGACGATCATCCTCGGCGCCCAGGCCCTCCATGAGCTCGCGCCCGGCATCCCCTTCTGGCTCTCCGCCCTGGTGCTCGTCAGCATTCAGCTGGTTGTAGCCGTCTTCGGGTACAACATGATCCACTTCCTGCAGAAGATCCTGTCGTTCGTGCTGTTCTTCGGGTTCGTCCTCATCACCGTCGTGTCGGTGACCAACAGCGACGCAGTCGGCTTCGACGCCAACCCCGATGCGCCGTACTACATCGGCGGCACCGGTGGGTGGATCACCTTCGCCGGGTTCTTCATGTCGTTCCTCATCGCCTGGTGGCCGTTCGCGTCCGACTACTCGCGCTACCTTCCCGACGACGACGGCACTGCCAAGCGTGCGGGCACCTACACCCTCGCCGGCAACTTCATCACGCTGACCTGGTTGGGCATCGCCGGCGCACTGCTCGGAGGATCGGCCGTCTCGGGCGAAGAACCCATCGAGGCCCTGGCACGCCTGACCGGTTCGTGGGCGCCCGTGGCGCTGATCGTCGTCCTGTTGTCCTCCTTCTCCCAGAACTTCCTCAATGTCTACGGCGGCGCAATTTCGGTGCAGACGTTGCGGATTCCGGTCAGCCGTCGCACGGCAGTCATCGTCATCTGCGTCCTCGCCTACGTCATCAGTCTCTGGGCGGGTGCGGGCTTCGAGGCCAAGTTCAAGAACTTCCTGTTCCTCGGCGCCTACCTGATCGCCCCGTTCGGGGCGGCACTGCTCCTCGACTACTTCGTCGGTGGGCGGAAGGACAAGTCCCGAGTCGACGAACTGTACGACGAGACGCGCGTATTGAATTGGGGATTCTTCGCCTGGGTCGCGGGCGTCGTAGCCTCCGTCCCCTTCTGGAACCTGTCCTTCTACCAGGGCTGGGTCCCCGTTCACCATCCCGAATGGGGCGACCTGACCTATGTCGTCGGCTTCGTGGTGGCTGCGGGCGTGTACATGCTCACCTACCACCTCCCCGGCGTTCGTCGCCAGCCGAAGTTCGCTGCCGAGGTCGGCACCGAGGGTTCGGCGATCGCCGACCCGACACCCGCCACCACGGGCGGTGAGCGGTGATGACCGAGCAGATATTCGAGACAGTCCCGGCCTCGGCCCCGGCGTTCGTCGCGGACGTCGAACGCGCCCTCGGCGAGATCGCTGCCGKACGCGCCGTAGTCGTGGTCGACGATCACGATCGCGAGAACGAAGGCGACCTGATCTTCGCCGCCGAGTGTGCAACACCGGAACTCGTCGCCTTCACAATCCGGTACGGCTCCGGGGTGTTGTGCGTGCCGATGGCAGCTGACCGGCTCGACGCACTGCGACTGCCCCCGATGTGCACGGACAACGAGGATCCCAAAGGCACCGCCTACGCGGTGAGCGTCGACGCCCGCGACGGGGTCAGCACCGGGATTTCGGCCGCGGACAGGGCCCGGACCATCCGGCTCCTCGCCGCCGCCGACACCCGCCCCGAACAGCTGACCCGTCCCGGGCACGTGTTCCCGCTGCGGGCTCGCCCAGGCGGCGTACTCGAACGCCCCGGGCACACCGAAGCTGCGGTCGACCTGACCGCGCTGGCCGGGATGCGCCCGGCCGGAGCCATCTGCGAGATTGTCAACGACGACGGCACCATGGCCCGTGGCGCCGCCCTCGACGAGTTCTGTGCCGAGCACGGCCTGCACAAGCTCGCCATCGCCGACCTTGTCCGCTACCGCCGGTGGCAGGCACCTGTCGTCAGCAGCCCCGCGACACGCATGCCCACCCCGCACGGGACCTTCGAGGCCGTAGCCGTCGCCGGGGCGGACGGTCCGGAACACCTCGTCCTGACCCTCGGCGTCGTCGCGGACCAGGACGACGTCCTGGTCAGGGTGCATTCGGAATGCCTGACCGGCGACGTGTTCGGCTCCAGGCGCTGCGACTGCGGTCCGCAACTCGACCAGGCACTCGCCGAGATCGCCGGCGTCGGCGCAGGCGTGGTGATCTATCTACGCGGCCACGAAGGGCGCGGCATCGGGCTGGTCCAGAAATTGCGTGCCTACGGTCTCCAGGAACGCGGCTACGACACCGTCGACGCCAACACCGCCCTCGGACTGCCCGTCGATGCGCGTGACTTCGGCATGGCGGCGAAGATTCTGGCCGACCTGCGGATCCGCTCGGTGAATCTGATGTCGAACAATCCGCACAAGGAGTCGGCACTGGCGTCCTACGGCACCCGCATCCTGCGGACCACGCCGCTGCACATCGCGCCGACCACCGACAACGTGCGCTACCTGCAGACCAAAACCGAACGCCTGGGGCACCGGCCCCCGGTCGGGCTCCCGACAACCGTCCGACACGCGTGAACACCACGGAGCAGCAGACATGACAACCCTCATCACCCGGCACCGGGTTCGCGACTTCGACACCTGGCGCACGGTGTTCGGCGGGCATCAGGAGAACCGGCGTGCTCACGGAGCCACCGGCCACCGGATCTACCGCTTCGGGAACGACGTGACCGTGATGACCGAGTTCCCGGACCGTGCCTCGGCCGAGAAGTTCCTCACCGATCCCGCGCTCCGCGACGTCGTCGCCCGCGCCGGTTTCGTCGACCCACCCACCACGAGCATCTGCGAACTCGTCGACACCGAACAGTACTGACCAGGCATGACCGCGGCGCACGTCGCCATGTCTTTCACGCTCAGGAGAAACCGAATGATCGACTCGAAGACGCTACTGGCGTCGCTGCCCACCGATCTGTGGATCGGCGGTAAGCAAGTACCGGCGTCGGGCGGCCGCACCCTCACCGTGCACAACCCGGCAGTCGGCCAGGCTCTCGCCGAGATCGCCGATGCGCAGCCGGAGGACGGTCGCACCGCACTCGACGCGGCTGCGGCAGTTCAACCCGACTGGGCCGCGACGCCTGCGCGTGAGCGTTCCGACATCTTGCGCCGGGCATGGGATCTGATCAACCAGCGCCGCGACGAGTTCGCGTTGTTGATGACGTTGGAGATGGGCAAACCCCTGGCGGAAAGCTACGGAGAGGTGACGTACGGCGGCGAGTTTCTGCGCTGGTTTTCCGAGGAAGCGGTCCGGATCAACGGTCGCTACACCCAGTCTCCGTCGGGCAACGGTCGGATCCTGGTCACCAAGGAGCCGGTCGGTCCGACGCTGGCGATCACTCCGTGGAACTTCCCGTTGGCGATGGGCACGCGCAAGATTGCTCCGGCGTTCGCCGCCGGGTGCACCATGGTGGTCAAACCGGCCGCGGAAACCCCGTTGACCATGCTGCTGCTCGGCGAGGTCTTCCGCGACGCGGGTCTTCCCGACGGCGTCCTGTCGATCCTGCCGACATCGAACGCGTCCGCACTGACCACACCGCTGTTCGAGGACCACCGACTACGTAAGGTGACGTTCACCGGCTCGACCGGCGTAGGGAAGGTGCTGTTGCGTCAGGCCGCCGACCGCGTCCTGCGGACGTCGATGGAGCTCGGCGGCAACGCCCCGTTCGTGGTCTTCGACGACGCCGACATCGACGCCGCCGTCGAGGGGGCAATGGCCGCGAAGATGCGGAACGGTGGTGAGGCGTGCACGGCCGCCAACCGCATCCACGTCGACAACGCAGTGCTCGCGGAGTTCAGCGAGAAGCTCACTGCCCGAATGCGAGATTTGAAAGTCGGACCCGGTGATCTCGATGGCACGCAGGTCGGGCCGCTGGTCAGTGAGAAGCAGCGCGCGAGCGTCGCCGAACTGGTCGATGACGCCGTCGGCAAGGGTGCCGTCGTCACCACCGGCGGAAGTCAGGCAGAAGGCGACGGGTACTTCTACGAACCCACCGTCCTCACCGACGTCCCAGCGCAGGCCCGGATCCTGAAGGAAGAGGTGTTCGGACCGGTCGCCGCGGTCATCGGATTCGACGGCGAAGAGGCCGGCATCGCCGCCGCCAACGACACCGAATACGGTCTGGCCGCCTACATCTACACCGAAGGACTCGAACGGGCACTGCGGGTATCCAACGCTCTCGAAGCCGGGATGGTGGGCGTCAACCGCGGCATCATCTCCGACGTCGCCGCCCCGTTCGGTGGTGTGAAGGAGTCCGGGCTCGGCCGGGAGAGCGGCAGCGAAGGCATCGAGGAGTACCTCGAACCGAAATACATCGCCTTCCGGTGACACCGGCGGCCGAGCAACTGCCGAATCCGATCGGCTCCGCCTCGTATTGGAGCGCGCCGACGCGGCTGATCACACCGCCGGGCGCCGCGATGGTACGCAGGCCGGGTCACGGCAGGCGACAGCGCCCTCAGAAGTGCGCACAATAAAGGGGTGCAACCGGCGCGCCCCTCCACAGCACGAGGTAGAGCAGCCGCAGAAGGAGTTCACGATGAATTCGAAGAAGACCGTGGCGGGAGCCGTGATCGCCGGTGCGCTGGGCTTCAGCGCACTGGGGCTCGGCGCTGGCACGGCAAATGCTGATCCATGGCCACAATCGATTCCCGGTATCTCGGCACCCGACGTGGTTCCACCGCCCGGACAGCTGGGGCAGCTGCCGTTCATCCCACCGCCGGGCCGGTTGGGACAGCTACCGTTCGTACCGCCACCCGGCCACTGGGACAAGCCGTGGAAGTGGCTTCCTCAATGACCCCCGACGGGAACTGGTAACCAACATCAGTCGGACCGCGCCGAATCTTCCCGCTCGCCCGTGCGGCTAATCGTGCGCCCGCTCCACGACCCAGGCCGCGACCTGGGTCCGGGAGGTGAAGCCCAGTTTGGCCAGGATGTGCTCCACATGTCCTTGTGCGGTGCGCGGTGAGATCACCAGGCGGTCGGCGATGGCCCGATTGGTCAGGCCTTCGGCGATCAGGTCGGCGACTTGGCGTTCCCTCTTGGTCAGTCGCGTCGACGCGTCGGCGTCTCGTGTGGCGGTGTCGGCCTGTTGCTCGTGGAGGGCGTAGGCGATTGCCGCGTCGAAGCCGAGTTGTTCGCCCTTCCGGTGCGCCACTCCAAATGTTTTGTGCCCGAGCTCGTGCCGAACCTCCTGTTCGCAGTTCTGATGGTAAACAACCAAATTGGAATGTATGACCACAGCGCTACCCACCGACCGCGCCAGTCCTTCTGCGGCTCCCATCAGCGTTGCAGCTCGAACCGCGTCATGCCGCTCGCATGCGATCCAGGCCAACGCCTCGAGGGCGGCTGCAACGACGCGAGGACTGCGCACCTGCCTGGTCAGCTCCAGCGATTGCTCGAGGAGCCCGACCGCGCGATCGGCGTCACCTCCGCCACACGGCAATTCCCAGGGCCCACAGCGAGTGTGACCGGTACATCTTCTCGCCGTATCGTTCCGTAATCGAGAGCGCACGTTCGTGGCATTCGATCGCCTGGTCCGTCCGGCCGGACAGTCCGTAGGCCACACCCAACGGATACAGGGTGCTGACTTCGAGTGTGCGATCCTTTCGTGCCGTGAACACGGCAAGGGCGGTTTCCAGTCGCGAACACGCTCGCGCGAGATCACCGCTGTAGAGGGCCAGCATGCCGTCGGCGCAGTCGACGTAGGCGCGCAGGAGGGGATCACTCGTGTCGGCGGTGCGAGTCCGCGCCTCCTCGACGAGCGCTGTCGCGGCCTGGAGGTCGCCTTGAGCGAAAGCCATTACGCTGTGGCTGTAGAGCCCCTTGATCGAATCCAAGGTGGGCGGGCCGCTCTGGCGGGCGAGCAGCTGGTCGTACCACCGGCGCCCCTCGTTGTAGAGGCCCTGGGAGCTCCAGAACAGGAACAGTGCCACGGCGATGCGCAGGCCGGCGGCGGGGTCGTCGTCGATGCTGAATTCGAGGGCCTCACGCAGATTGGGTTGTTCCCGTTTCAGGCGGGCGATCCACTCGAGTTGGTTGGCGCCGATCCACTCGGTCTCAGCGTCCAGCGCCAACGCCTCGTACCAATCCCGATGGCGGCGGCGCAGCACCTGATCCAACGGCAGCGGGCCGCCCGTCCGGACCCTGGCCTCCAGCGAATCCTGCGGGTGATACGGCATCACGATGTAGGGAAGGCCACTGTCGGTGGCACCGACCTGCAGAATGTTGACAATGTTCGGGTGTCCGGTCAGCCGGCCCATCGCTCGCTGCTCCCGGAAGAATCGGGCCCGGTTCTCCTCGTCGAGTTCGACGGTGAGGACCCTTCACGGCGACAGTGCGATCCAGGTCTTCCTGGGTGCAGCGGTAGACGACGCCGAAGCCGCCGCGGCCGATCTCCTGAACATCGTCGAAGCCCGTGCCGGCCAGCTCCACAGCCGGGGACGGCGGGTACCGCTGCGTGTCGAGCGGATCACCTTCACCCATCGGACGGTCTACTCACTCCGTCGGCTCATTGGTTTCGCGCACTGGTCCCGGCGGCACGACCAGCGCGGATACCACCGTGGACTCACGTCACGATGGCGTCCTCTCGAGGGTATCGCTGACGGTGACCGGCGCGGGCGATCCTTGCCGTGCCGGTGTGAGCCTCCCCATTTAGTCAATTAAATTGATCAATTTGGTTGTACGCTTTGCTCATGATCACCGAACAGGCCACCGCGCAGGTCCTGCGGGAAGCACTGCGCCCGATCTGGCGCCAGCTCACCACCGGCAGGACGATCTCCGTCGGCAAGATCGGTGTGCTCGCCTACCTGTCGAAGCACGGACAAACGTCTGCCTCGACACTCGCGGCTGCCGAGAAGATCAGCCCACAGGCAATCGCCAATGCGGTGCGCGAACTCGAGAGTCTCGGCCTGGTAGCGCGCACACCCGACGAGCAGGATCGACGCCGAATCTGGATCGAGCTCACCGATGCCGGCCGGGAGAGGCTGGCACAAGAGCGGTCGAATGGCCTGGACTGGCTGGAACACGCCATCGCGGAACGGCTGACGAACGAGGAGAAGGAGACGCTCGACTCCGTCGTCCCGATTCTGCGCAAGTTGGTGGACGATGCCCCAGTCGACTGAGTCCACCACAAGTCCCCGATTACTGCCGGCCCTGGCGTATGCCGCCCTGACGACCGCGATCGTCAGTTCACTCGGCATGCTCCTGGTGCCCACGATCTCCCACGACATGCACGTCGAGGTGAGCACCGGCCAATGGATGCTCACTGTCAACCTCCTGGTCGGCGCGGTCGCAACACCGATCATGGGCCGGCTGAGCGACGGCCCCCACAAGAAGCGCCTGCTCCTGTTCTCCCTGACCACGATCCTCGTCGGTTCGATCGTCGCGGCCGCCGCTCCCAACTTCACTGTCTTCCTGATCGGGCGCGCATTGCAGGGACTCACCTACGGGATCGTTCCGGTGACTATCGCCCTGGCCCGCCGCTATCTCCCCGAGAACCAGGCCCGGCTCGGCATCTCCAGCCTGTCGGTGACGGTGACGACAGGCCTGGGACTCGGATACCCCCTGACCGGCATCCTCGCCGACCTTCTCGGGTTCCGTTTCGCTTTCTGGTTCGCGGCGCTGTTCCTGATCACCACCATCCTCGTCGTCTGGCGTGTCGTTCCCGCCGGCCCCGACGAGCAGGCACCACGCAACACCCTCGACGTCCCGGGCGCACTGCTGGTCGGTACCGGACTCGCATCGCTCCTCGTCGCTGTCAGCGAAGGCTCGAGGTGGGGCTGGGGCTCGCCGTGGACACTCGGATTCTTCGCCGGGGCGGCGACACTGCTGACAGCGTGGTCGCTCGTCGAACTGCGCACCCCATACCCGCTGATCAACCTGCGGGTACTGCGCAACAGTGACGTCCTGGTCGCGAACAGCACCGCGATCGGCCTTGGCGCCGCGATGTACATCGGACTCTCGATCGGCAGCCTCATCGCCCAGGCGCCCACCTCCACCGGATACGGCATCGCGCTGCCCCTGTTCTGGGCCGGATTCGTGATGCTTCCCCTGTCGGTGGCAAGTTTCGGCGCGAACCGACTCGTCCGCGCGGTCTCGCACCGGATCCGCATGAGGACTCTGCTGCTCGTCGGTGCAGGCCTCGTGACGGCCTCGAGCGTGCTCCTCTGGGTCGCCCACAACGCGCTGTGGGAAATCCTGATCGGGATGTTGGGGTTCGGGGCCGGAATGGGCATGACCTACGCGGCGATGCCGGCTCTGATCGCCCGCAGCGTCGCCGACACCGAACTCGGCAGCGCCGTGAGCTTCAACCAGGTGCTGCGCACCGTCGGCGGTTCGTTCGGCAGCGCCCTCGCAGGTGCGGTGCTCGCGGCGAACCTGGCACCGGACCTACTTCCCACCGAAAACGGAATCCGGCTCGCTCTCGCCGTGGGTGCCATCGGGTGCGCGGTCGTCTTCGTCGCACTCCTCGTCAATCACGTGATGTCGCGTCCGCCGACCCCGATGTCGGAGCCGGCGGACGCGCGTATCAGTCGGCTATAGGGCGTGTTTCCCGATCCCTCTCGGATGCACCTGGCGAAACAATCGTCGTCCGGCAAGGCGGAGGAGAAGCCGATACCGCGGTTGTATCGGCGCCGACGACAACGCAGCAGGACGGCGATTGGGCGCCAGGAGCGCCGAAATGGGGATCGGGAGACACGACCTACGCACCTTCGACGATGGCGGCCATTCCCTGCCCGCCACCGATGCACATCGTGAGAAGCGCCTTGCCTCCGCCCCGTCGCCGCAATTCATGCAGCGCGGTGGTCGTCATTCGTGCTCCGGTCGCGCCGATCGGGTGTCCGAGCGAGATCCCGGACCCGTTGACGTTGAGGCGGTCCCGATCCTCGAAACCCCACTCCTTCAGGACGCCGAGCACCTGGCACGCGAAAGCCTCGTTCAGCTCGATCAGCGTGAAGTCGTCGAAGCTCGCGCCCGTCCTCTGGAACAGCTTCGACGCCGCCGCGACCGGTCCGAGGCCCATCAGTGCGGGTTCGCACCCGGCTGCGGCCCACCCGGTGAGGAAGCCCAACGGCTCGAGCCCGAGTTCGTCGAGTTGATCCTCGGCGACGACGAGCATCGACGACGCCGCATCGTTCTGCTGACTCGCGTTGCCCGCGGTGACGACGCCGTCTTTGAGAGCACTCCGCAGGCGTGCCAGGGTCTCGGGCGTGGTTTCGGGGCGGATGCCCTCGTCCCGGGAGACGACGGAGACGTTGCCCTTCCGGTCGGTGATCTTCACCTCGATCACCTCGTCGTCGAACTTGCCTGCCTCCCAGGCTGCGTGGGCCTTCGCGTGGCTCTCGGCTGCGAACGCGTCCGACTCCTCACGGCCGATTCCGCACCGTGCCGCGACGTTCTCGGCGGTCTCGATCATTCCGCTGATCTTCCCGAACCGCCATTCCGGCTGGGAGCGTTCCCGCCCGCGGTCGAGGCGGTCGTACAGGTTCAGCGATCCGGCGCGGGTGCCCCAGCGGGCACCGGTGGTGTAGTGCTCGATGTTGCTCATCGACTCGACGCCGCCGGCGAGCACGACGTCGGCCGCGCCGGTCTGCACCATCATCGACGCGGTCACGAGGGCCTGCAGGCCCGTGCCGCAGCGGCGGTCGGTCTGCAGTCCGGCGACGCGGATCGGCAGTCCCGCCTCGAGGGCCGCCCACCGTCCGATGCACGGGGCCTCGGAGTTGGCGTACGACTGGCCCATCACGACGTCTTCGATGAGGATCGGGTCGATCCCAGACCGTGCCACGGTCTCTTTGATCACGGTGGCGGCCAACGTCTCTGCCGGGACGTCGCGCAGTGCTCCGCCGAAACGGCCGACCGCGGTGCGGACGGGGGCGACCAGTGCTGCTCTACGCATGTTGTTCCTCGTTTCAGGAGACCAGGACGCGGACGGTCTCGGCGACGCACGCCGGCTTGTCCTCACCCTGGATCTCGATGGTGTATTTGACGACCAGTTGCGCGCCCTGGTTGGTGCGCTCGAACGACACGATCTCACCGCCGGCCCGCACCTTCGCCCCGACCTTCACCGGCTGGGGGAAGCGAACCTTGTTGAGGCCGTAGTTGATCACCAGCTTCACGCCGTCGATGCGCATGAGTTCGGCGCCAAGTTTCGGCAGCAACGACAGCGTGAGGTAACCGTGGGCGATGGGGGCCCCGAACGGGCCCTGGGCGGCACGCTCGGGATCGACGTGGATCCACTGGTGGTCTTCGGTGGCATCGGCGAACCCGTTCACGCGTTCCTGCGTGATCTCGAGCCAGTCGCTGTGGCCGAGATGTTCACCGACTGCGGATTCGACGTCGTCGATTCCCTGGAATACGCGCATGACACTCTTTTCGGGTCGGCCCGATACCGGGCGGAAGTGGAAACGGCTAGATGTTGACGTTCTCGAACACGGCCGCGATGCCCTGCCCGCCGCCGATGCACATCGTCTCGATGCCGTAGCGGGCCTGGCGGCGATCCAGTTCACGAAGCAGATTGGCCAGGATACGACCGCCGGTGGCGCCGACGGGGTGGCCGAGGGAGATTCCGGATCCGTTGACGTTGAATCGGTCTCGCATGTCGGACTCGTCGAACTTCCACTCCCGCGCGCACGCCAGCACCTGCGCCGCGAACGCCTCGTTGATCTCGAGGAGATCGATGTCGTTGAGGGTGAGCTTCGCCCGGGTGAGGGCCTTGTCGACGGCGGGGACCGGGCCGATGCCCATCCGGTTCGGCTCCACTCCGGCGACACCCCAGCTGACGAGCCGGGCGAACGGGCGCAGGCCAAGACGTTCCGCGTTCTCGGGGGTGGTCACGATCGCGGCGGCGGCCGCGTCGTTCTGACCACAGGCGTTGCCGGCGGTCACGGTCGCCTCCGGGTCGACGCGTGACCGGATGGGCCGCAACGCCGACAACGACTCGGCCGTGACATCGCGGCGCGGGTGCTCGTCGGTGGTGACGACGACGTCGGGCTTCCCGCGCTTGCCCGGCACCGTCACCGGGATCGTCTCGGCGTCGAACAGGCCACCGTCCTGGGCGCGGATCGCACGCGCGTGGGACTCCGCGGCGTACGCGTCCTGCTCCTCGCGGCTGATCGAGTACTCGCGGCGCAGGTTCTCCGCGGTTTCGATCATGCCGCCCTCGACGGGGAAGTTGACGCCGCCGGAGTTGGTGCGGGGCTTGGCCAAGCGATCGTGGAATTCCACCGACGCACCCTTGACGCCCCAGCGCATTCCGGTGCTGTAGAACTCGGTCTGGCTCATCGACTCGGCGCCGCCCGCGATCACCAGATCGCTCATTCCGGTCTGCACCTGCATGGCCGCGTAGATCACGGCCTGCAGCCCGGAGCCACAGCGGCGGTCGAGCTGGATGCCGGGCACGGTGACGTCGAGGCCGGCGTCGAGCGCAGCGATCCGGCCGATGGCCGCAGCCTCGCCGTTGGCGTAGCCCTGACCGAAGATGACGTCGTCGATGTCGTCGGACGTGATCGACGTCCGTTCGATCAGGCCCTTCAACACCGTCGATGCGAGGGTGGTGACGGGGATGTCGCGGTACATGCCGCCGAATCCCCCGACTGGGGTGCGGACGGGTTCACAGATCACTGCTTCGTACATGGGCTCAGAGCGCTTTCTTCGCTTCGCGGACGAGGCCACCGCCGATGATCAGACGCTGGATCTCGCTGGTGCCCTCGTACAGGCGCAGCAGGCGGACCTCACGGTAGATCCGTTCCACCGGAACGTCTCTCATGTATCCGGTGCCGCCGTGGACCTGCACCGCGAGGTCGGCGACCTTGCCGGCCATCTCCGTGCAGTACAGCTTCGCCACGGACGGGGAGATACGACGATCCTCACCGCTGACGTACTTCTGCGCCGCGTCCCGCACCAGCGCGCGGCCCGCGGACACGCCGACCTGCTGGTCGGCGAGCATGGCCTGCACCAACTGGAAGTCACCGATCGGGGTGCCGCCCTGCTTCGTGACCGCCGCGAAGGCGACGGACTCGTCCAGCGCACGCTGAGCGCTGCCGACGGCGAGTGCGGCGATGTGCACGCGGCCCCGGGCGAGCGACGTCATGGCGGCGCGGTAGCCGGCCTCCTCGCTGCCGCCGACCAGGGCGGTTTCGGGGACGGTGACGTCGTCGAACGCGACCTCCGCGGTCCAGGCACCCTCCTGGCCCATCTTCTTGTCCTTCGGCCCGACCACGACGCCGGCGGTGTCGGCGGGGACGAGGAACACCGCGATGCCGGTGCCGGTCTCGTCGGCGGGACGGGTGCGGGCGAAGACCACGAACAGATCGGCCAACGGCGCGTTGGTGATGAACCGCTTGGTGCCGTTGATCGTCCACTTGCCGTCCTTCAGGACGGCGCGGGTGGTCAGGCCCGCCGGGTTCGACCCGGCCTCCGGCTCGGTCAGCGCGAACGACGCGACCACGTCACCGGACGCGATGCGCTCGAGCCATTCCGACTTCTGTTCGTCCGTACCGAAATTCACCAGCACCTGGCCCGCGATCCCGTTGTTGGTGCCGAACATCGACCGCAACGCCAGGCTCGTGTACCCGAACTCCATGGCCAGTTCCACGTCCTGCGTGAGGTCGAGTCCGAGCCCGCCCCACTGCTGCGGGATGGCGTACCCGAACAGACCCATCTCCGCCGCCTTGCGGCGAATGTCGTCCGGAATCAGGTCCTTTTCCGCGATTTCATTTTCCCTGGGAATTACTTCCTTCTGAATAAAGGTTCTCGTCTGCGCGAGAATGTCCTTGAAGTCTTCGTCACTCACTTCGCGTTCAGCCATGAAGGTGAATATCCAGCAACCCGGCCTCGCTGTCAAGCGAGTGCCACGAACGAGAACGCGCAGCGCAGACGGCATTTATGACCCATAGGAAGAGGGAAACTGTCGGTTTCCTACAGCGTCTTTGACCACGGCGGTCCGAGGCACTTCAATAGGTGTCAGTGTCCGGAGGAATTGTCCGGGCATATTCACGAACAATGAAATTTCCCGGCGAGATGGAACTCGATATTCGACATGGTTGGCAGACCCGAGGACGCACTCCTCTACAAGGGCTACACCGTCGATCCGCACGAATTGGAACAGCTGTTGCTGTCACGACGAGGCATTCTCGACGTCGTGGTGGTCGGCCGCTCCGTTCTCGGGGTCGGGGAGATGCCCGTCGCATTCGTGGTGGCAGAAACCACGGCGCGCATCACCGCCGAGGAACTGATCGAGTTCGTGGCGGCCACGGTGCCGCCGTACAAGAAGGTGCGTGAGGTGGTCTTCGTCGACGAGTTGCCCCTGTCCCCACGGGGTGCGGTCCTGCGGTCCGCATTGCGCGACCGCCTGAACGACGTGCACGCCGAGCAGAGTACGGAGAAATGATGAACACGGGACAGGTGGAACAATGACACGACTGGCGCAGACCGCCGGGCTCACGGACACCCAGGGCGAGATCGTCTCGGCAGTGCGAGAGTTCGTGGACAAGGCGATCATTCCGCAGGCGCAGGAGCTCGAACATTCCGACACGTACCCGACGGCGATCGTCGAGCAGATGAAGGAGATGGGCCTGTTCGGGCTCACGATCCCCGAGGAGTACGGCGGAATCGGGGAATCCCTCCTCACCTACGCACTGTGCGTCGAGGAGATCGCGCGGGGCTGGATGAGCGTGTCCGGGGTGATCAACACCCATTTCATCGTCGCGCACATGATCGCGAGTCACGGCACACCCGAACAGAAGGCCCACTACCTGCCACGCATGGCGACGGGTGAACTGCGCGGCGCGTTCTCGATGTCCGAGCCCGAACTGGGTTCCGACGTCGCCGCCATCCGGACCAAGGCGGCCCGGGCAGCGGACGGCAACTACGTGATCGACGGCCAGAAGATGTGGCTGACCAACGGCGGGTCGTCGACGCTGGTGGCGGTGCTGGTCCGCACCGAGGAGGGTGCGGCGAAGCCCCACGACAACCTCACCGCGTTCCTCATCGAGAAGCCCGCCGGGTTCGGCGAGGTGCTACCCGGGCTCACGATCCCCGGGAAGATCGACAAGATGGGCTACAAGGGCATCGACACCACCGAGATGGTGTTCAGCGGCTACCAGGCCGCGGCAGACACGATCCTCGGCGGCGACCCGGGCCGCGGCTTCCGGCAGATGATGGACGGCGTCGAGGTCGGCCGCGTCAACGTCGCCGCCCGCGCGTGCGGGATCGCCCAGCGCGCATTCGAACTCGGCGTGAAATATGCGAAGACGCGGGAGACGTTCGGTTCGCCGATCGCCGAACACCAGGCGATCGCCTTCCGGATCGCGGAGATGGCGACCAAGGTCGAGGCAGCACACCTGATGATGGTGAATGCGGCGCGGCTCAAGGACTCCGGGGAACGCAACGACGTCGCGGCCGGGATGGCCAAGTACCTCGCGAGCGAGTTCTGCTCCGAGGTGACGCAGGACAGCTTCCGGATCCACGGCGGCTACGGCTATTCCAAGGAATACGAGATCGAACGCCTCATGCGGGAGGCACCGTTCCTCCTCATCGGCGAGGGCACCAGCGACATTCAGAAGCAGATCATCAGCCGCGGGCTGCTGCGTTCGTACAACTGAGGAAGGAAGAATCAATGACACTTCTCGAGGGACGGGTCGCCGTCGTCACGGGCGCGGCCCAGGGCATCGGTTTCGAGATGGCCCGGAAGTTCGCGAGTGAGGGCGCGTCGGTCGTCCTCGGCGACATGCACGCCGAGAACGTCAAGGCCGCCGCCGGAAAGCTGGAGGCCGACGGCTTCCAGGCCGTCGCCGTCGCCTGCGACGTGACCGATCCGGATCAGATGCAGAACCTCGGAAAGACGGCGATCGACGCGTTCGGCGCGATGGACGTGTGGGTCAACAACGCCGGCATCACCCGCGACGCGACGCTGCGCAAGATGTCGCTCGCCGATTTCCGCTCCGTCATCGACGTGCACCTGCAGGGCGCGTGGCTGGGCACCCAGATCGCGTCGATCGCGATGCGGGAGGCCGGCAAGGGTTCGATCGTGAACATCTCGTCGATCTCGGGCAAGGTCGGCATGGTCGGGCAGACCAACTACAGCGCCGCGAAGGCCGGCATGGTGGGCCTGACCAAGGCGGCCGCGAAGGAGGTCGCCCACCTCGGGGTGCGGGTCAACGCGATCCAGCCCGGCGTGGTGAACACCGACATGATCCGCGCCCTGCGCGCCGACATCATCGAGGCGAAGCTCAAGGAGGTCCCGATGGGCCGCGGTGCCGAGCCCGAGGAGATCGCGAACGTCGCACTGTTCCTCGCGTCCGATCTGTCCAGCTACATGACGGGCACGGTTCTCGAAGTCACCGGCGGACGTCACATCTGACATCCGGCGGATCGACGGGTCGTACGCAGTAGTCTGCACTGGTGGAGTCGCGTCACGTCGAGTACTTTCTCGCCACCGTCGACAACGACGGCCTGGCGCTCGCGGCCGAGGCCCTGGGCGTCACCAAGCCGTCGTTGTCGAAGGGGCTGCGCAATCTCGAGCGTGACCTCGGTGTCGAACTGTTCCACCGCGTGGGCCGCGGCCTGGTGCTCAGTGCGGCGGGAAAGGCATTCGTCGGTCCGGCGCGGAAGATCGTGCGAGACCTGGTGGCCGCCGAGAGCTCGCTGGTCGACGTCTCGGGACTGCCGCGCGGCCGACTCGACATCTGCGCGTCCGCGCACGTCGCGGAAGGCCCCGTCACGGAACTGATCGGGTCCTTCCGCAAGCAGTATCCCGGCGTGGTCGTCCGGCTCGCCGACCTGCGGCCGGTCGACGTCATCGCCTCGCTGATCCGCGACGGACACTGCGAGATCGCCTTCAGTCATTTCCCTTTCGCTGCAGCCGGATTGACGACGCGCGTCCTCGGAATCCACGAGTACTGGCTGGTGGTTCCGCACGACGCCGAGATCGACTGGCGAGATCCGTTCCCCCTCGATGACCTTCCGAACATTCCCGTGGTGGGGTTGCCCAAGGAGTCGTCGTCGCGCACCGTCATCGAGAAGGCACTGCAGGCCGCTGGGAGCCGGACGATCATGTCGGCCGTCGTCGAGCAGCGGGAAGCCGTCGGCGCGTTCGTCGTCGAGGGCGTGGGAATGTCGTTCATGGAACGCACCCTCGCGGAACGGGCCGCGGTCGGCGGCGCCCGGATCTGCACCCTCGACCCGCCGATCACCGTCCCGTACGGGGTGATCTACGACGAAGCCCGGCTGTCTCCGGCCGGACGCGCGTTCCTCGATACGCTCGCGCCCTGAGCCTCGTCGAGCGCGGCGATGAACGCCGCCGCCGCGGGCGGAAGCGGATCCGGTCGATGGACGAGACCGATGGTGCGCACCTCCGGCGGTGCGAGCGAGCGCACCACGACCCCCGGCAGTTCCTGCTCGGCGACGCGCCGCGGCAGCAGGGTCGCCCCCGCACCCTGGACAACCAGCTCCCACATCGACTGACGATGCGCACACTCGACGGCGATGTTGTTCACCGGCAGTCGTGGCCGCGACCCGATCTCGACGATCATCGGAATGTCGGCAAGCAGGTCGACGGGCACCGGATCCGGTAGCTCGATCGCCAGATCGGCGTGGAGCGCGAGCACGATCTCCTGTTCCCCCACCATCCGGAACTCGAGCCCCTGGTGGTCGACGAGCAGTTCGGTGAGCCCGAGGTCGCACTCACCCGACCGGACCGCGCGGCCCACACCGTCCGGAACGTCCGCCGACACCGTGGCCAGGACCACGCGCGGGTACTGTCGATGAAACCGGCCGACGATCCGCGGAAGCGGGTCGGCGGCAAGAGAATTGAGAACCGCGATCGTGAGGGTGCCGGACCGCAGTTCGGCGACGTCGTGCACGACGGCCCGCGCCCGCTCCACATCGGCGAGGACCTGCCGCGCCGCATGCGCGAACGACGTGCCCGCCGGGGTGATCCGCAGCTTCCGTCCTCCACGATCGAACAGTTCGACACCCAGATCGCGTTCGAGAGTCCGGATCGCCTGCGACAGCGACGGCTGCGCGATGAACAGTGCCCGCGCGGCCTCGGTGATGCTGCCGTGATCGGCCACGGCGACGAGGTACTCGGCGTCCCGGATGTCCACCGCCCGAGTCTAGCGACCACGAAGTGCGCCGAGGCCACGCCGGCCGACGAGATGCGCAACCAAATTGAAGGCCTGCGACCGCCTCATTTCACAAGCTCGCAACCACATTAGAGGCAGATGGTATATCAATCAGTCTCATATCCGGGAAGGTGCGACCGCCGATGCCGCTACATGACAGATCAAGGCGACAGCAACTTCCGGAGGAAGTTGCCTCGTATGTGCGCGAGATGATCATTTCCGGCGACGTGCGTGCAGGCGATTTCCTCCGCATCGAGCGGATTGCCGAAGCCGTGGGAGTCAGCACGAGGCCTGTCCGCGAGGGGCTTCTTACACTCCGGAGCGAAGGCTTCGTCGAGTTGGTCCCCCGTCGAGGCCTCGTCGTGGCGCTGGCAGAGAAAGCCGTCCGATACGAACTGGTCTGCTCGGTAACTGCACCCACAGATGCCGTCGACGTTCTCGCGGTCGTACACGGCTTCCGCGTCCCCGTCGCTCACTACCCCGTCGGTGTTGTGGCGGAACGAACGGTGTCGTTCGAGCCCGCTCGCGATTCGCTAGGCCGACTCGGCGCTCTCGCGCTCGGCGGCCGCCAGCACGGCCTCGACGACCAGATCGTAGATCGTCCGACGATCGATGCCGGTCAGCTCCGTGATGTGGGCGCGGGCCGTCGGATACTCGCCGTCGGGTAGATGCGCGTAGATGCGCGTCCATGACGCGGCGTCCTTCGCCTGGATCTCGGGGTCCAGGGTGGCAAGTACGGCGACCTGCCCGGCGAGCCCGAGCGTGGCGTCGGCAAATGCCCGGTAGTACCGGACCGTGGCTTCGCGAGACAGGCCCGACCGCGCGAACGTCTCGAGGATCAGCTCGACCATTCGGCGCTCTGCCGGACCGCCCGTCGTACGGGCGAACGTCAGCGCCGCGATGGCAGGCGAACGGACCGCGGTCGCCCAGATCCGATCGGCGATGCGCCGCAACGTGTCCTGCCAGTGTTCGCCTTCGGGCACCTCCCCGATCTCCTCGAGTTCGACAGCGGTCGCGTGGTCGTAGACGGCCAGCAGCAACTCGTCCTTGTCGCGGAACAGCCGGTACAGAGTCGTCGCATCGACCTTCAGTTCCTCGCCGAGGCGACGCATAGTCAGCCCGGCGGCGCCGTCACGCTGAGCGAGTTCGAACGCGGCCTTCACCGCGGCTTCCTGCTGCAGCCCCTTGCGTTCACGCCGCGTCGTCCGCGCCGGCGTTGTGGCGCGAGCGGTGTCCTTCGCCATCGTGCTCCCCTCGATCCCTCGATCGATCCACCGTAGCAATACAGCACCCGCGCATCCTGCTGCCCACAAAGTTGTCAACAGCGTTGACAACACCGTCGCAGCGGAGTTTAGTGGTCGTCGCCACAGCACTACTTCAAGGAGTTCGCATGACGGAATCGCGGGTCGCGACAGCGACTGACGAACCACAGTTGACGCCGCGACTGACACTGCCGTCAGTAGTGGCATTCGGGTTGTCCTACATGGCTCCGAGCCTGGTCATGATCATTTTCGGCGTCATCGCAGTCGTCAGTGCCGGCACCGCGCCCACGGCGTTCCTGGTCGCGACCGGGGCGATGCTGCTCACCGCACTGAGCTACGCACGGCTGGCGCGCATCTACCCGGTCTCGGGTTCGGCGTACTTCTACGCCCGCCGCAACCTCGGCTCGGCGGCCGGGTTCCTGGTCGGATGGGCGATCCTGTTGGACTACCTGTTCCTGCCGATGGTCGCGTGGCTGGCGCAGTCGATCCTGCTCAACGCACAGTTCCCGGCGGTTCCCATCTGGCTGTGGATGTTGATCAACGCCGGCTTGACGACGGCGATCAATGTCATCGGGATCGCGCTCGCCGATCGTCTCAACCGGCTGCTGCTCGCCGTCTCCACCTTCTTGGTACTGCTCTTCTTCGCGTACTGCATCAAGTTCCTCGCCGGCAATCCGGTCGCCTCCTACGGCGAACCGTTCTGGAACTCCGACAGCACGGTCGCCGGCATCTCCGCGGCAGCGGCGATCGCGGCGTACTCGTTTCTCGGTTTCGACGCGGTGACCACACTCGCCGAAGAGACCAAGGACGCCGCGCGAAACATCCCCCGGGCCATCATCTGGATCGTCTCGATCGGCGGCGTCATCTTCTTCGTCGTGGCATATGTCATGCAGCTCGTCCACCCCGGCGACATCTTCGACGACGCGCAGGCCGCGTCGTACGCGATGTCGGTGCAGGTCGGTGGTCAGTTCTTCGCCGATTGGACCAACCTCGCGGGAATCATCGCAGGATCGGCATCCTGCCTGGCCGTCCAGCTCAGCTCGAGCCGTCTACTGTTCATCATGGGCCGCGACGGCGTGCTTCCCCGCCGATTGTTCGGAAAGCTCAACGGCCGTACCCGGACTCCGGTGTTCTGTGTGCTCGTCACGGGCAGCATGTGCTTCCTCGGTATGAACATGCCGCTCGAAACCGCGACGGGATTCATCAACTTCGGCGCGTTCACGGCCTTCACCGCGGTCAACCTCTGCGTCATCGTGTACTACCTGCGGAACTACGCCACACGGCAGTTGAGTGCCGTCCACTTCGTGGTCATGCCGCTCGTCGGCGCCGCCGTGACGCTGTACATGATCACCCAGCTCAGCGAGCATGCACTGATCTCCGGAATCTCCTGGTTGGCAATCGGAATCGTCTACCTCGTCTGGCTCACACGCGGCTTCCGCCGGCCGACACCTGAAATGAGCTTCACCCACGAGCAGGCGGTCATCATCGCCGCCGGACAGAGCAGCGAGGCCGTGAAATGATCGATACCAAGTCGTTTGTCAGCCTTGCGGATTGGCAGAGCCCACCGACCAACCGGTACACCTTCGGCCGAATGCGGCAAGTCGTGCCGACGGCACGGGTCGCTGCCGGATCGGCGCCACTGCCACTCACCGACGGCGACCCGCTCGATCTCGATCTCCCCGTCGGCACCGAAACGCTCCGTTCGATACTCGACCGCACCTACACCGACGGATTCATGGTCCTCCACAACGGCACCGTGCGCGCCGAGTTGTATCCCGGAGACCTCGAACCCGGCCGGACGCACATGCTGTTCTCGGTCAGCAAGTCAATCGTCGGAACCGTCGCGGCAAACTTGATCGCGACCGGTCTGCTGGACCCGGAAGCCGCACTCACCGAGTATATTCCGGAGCTTGCGAACTCCGGCTACGCGGGCGCCACTGTGCGCCATATCCTCGACATGCGTTCCGGCATCCGATTCTCCGAAGAATACCTGGAGCCCGGCGCCGAGGTGCGGTACCTCGATCAGGCCGTGGGCTGGATTCCGCGCGTCGACGATTGGGTGCCGCCGTCGCTCTACCAGTTCCTACCGATGCTGAAAGCGGATCGCCCCCACGGTGGCCCGTTCGAATACCGCTCGTGTGAAACGGATGTACTCGGCTGGGTATGCGAACGCGCCGCCGCCGACCGTATGCCGGCGCTGCTGTCGCGGCTCGTGTGGTCGAAGTTCGCCGCCGACGACATGGACGCCGGGGTAGACCGTGCCGGAGCCGTTTTCGCGGACGGCGGCCTCGCCRCGACACTCCGGGACGTTGCGCGATTCGGTGAGATGCTCCGCCGCGGCGGACGCATCGGCGCCGAACAGGTCGTGCCGCTGCACTGGATCGACGATTCCCTACGTGGCGCGCCCGATTCGTGTGAGGCATATTCTCAATCGCCGACCGGAACGCCGCTCCCGGGCGGAATGTACCGAAATCAGTTCTGGATTCCCCACCCCGATCGGCGTGTGCTGTTGTGTCTGGGCATCTACGGTCAGTCCATCTACATCGACGTCGACCGGGGCGTCGTCGTCGTGAAACTGTCGTCCTGCCCGACACCGGTGAACGACGAACTGGACAACGCCGGATTCGCCGCGGCCGAGGCCGTCGCCGCGGCGTTGGCCTGAACGGTCACAACATCAGGGCGTGCGGAGGCCCCCGGTCCACGGCCGCGGGGGCCGCGCACGTCCGCCTGTCCAACGGACGGGATTCGGTAAACACGCCTCGCCGTACGACTGAACAGTGCCGTCCTCTCCGAGGCAGAGCAGGCTTCCGTAACGGACTTCAGCGCGTTCCACAGGGAAACGAATCCGCACGATCGAGCATCCGGCGGAAAATTACTCTCCATCATGCAGCGGTCAGCACCAAACGCCTCCACCGCGGTTTCGACGTATGGGCGCCAGATCTCTGCCAGTTCATCCGAACCGGCCTTGGTCTCCCGACTTTCGAGGCCGAAACCCCAGAAGGGCAGGCCTAGACCACCGATCTTGCAGACGACGTTGGGACGTCGAGCAAGATCATGCAGGGAGTCTCGCCAGCTTCGAAAGATTGCGTTGCTCTCCTCAGCGTTCGTTTCCATGGCTATCGCCAACCCCAGATGGTTCAGGATCATCGTCGTCTCTGGAACGGAGTCCGCCAATCTGCTCAACTCTGGGAGCTGATGGTGGAGGACGGCGGCGTCGAAAGTGAGTTCTCGTTTCCCGAGCTCGCGCAGTCCTGACACGAGTCCTGGGCGGCGGATGAGTCCACTCGGGGGACGGTGCGTGATGTACCGGTACGGCGCCTCCGACGGGTGGTCGATCAGTATCTGTCGCACCCCACGGAAGCGTTCGGGTGCGGTCGAGAGCGCGAGATCGAGAAACTCTCCCGCGGGCTCGCCGACGGTGAGGTCTGCGTAGCCCACGATCGCGGCCGAGACCCGGCAGGGTCCGTAACCGCCGCTGTCACTCATCGCGGCCACGCCGTTGGCGAACTCGACCTCACCAATCGCGCGTAACTGGGCCGGACCGTAGGTGCGTGCCATCGCCTGGGTTTCGACGTACACCGAGGCGACTATGTTGTGCCCCGCCGAGGCGTCCGCCAGATAGTCCTCGAACATGTAGCGCCCGGCCGGGCGGTCGAAGAGGTGGTGGTGCGAGTCGACGATCTCGAGGTCGGGATCGAGAATTGGTTCACTCGTCCTGCCGTTGTGTTCGGTCATAGTGGTTCCCTTTCCTGCTGCGCAGACCTAGGTCAGCTCGTCGGGATCGCTCCATCGTTCTCTTGTTCGAGGACCGCCCCGAGCGTCGCTATCGCCGTCACAGCATTGGGCCAACCCGCGTAGATCGCGAGATGGGTGATGATTTCGACGAGTTCCTCTTGCTGTACGCCGTTGCCCAATGCCCGCGAAAAATGCCCCGGCAGTTGGTTTTCCCGGCAGAGCGCGACCAGCGCAGCCACGGTTATCAGACTGCGATCGCGTGGGGACAACGCAGGTCGCTTCCAGACGTCACCGAACAGCACATCGTCTGTCAACGATGCGAGCTTCGGCGCGAGAGTGCCGAACATCCTTTGCGCACGGCTGACAGTTGAATTTTCGGTATCCTCGGACATCGGTCTCCTTCGAGTATGGGACGGAACCGCACTTCGCGAGCACGCACTGCGTACATATCGTGCTTGGCCATGCTCCGCACTAGAGGTACGCGCAGTTCGGACGTCGCGGCGGTCGCCTTCGCACCGCACGTTCGACAAGTCGGCGCGTGCACCGACGTCGCCCGGCACGGAGAAACTCCATCTGCACCGTACCTTGTGTTGCGTTATATATTGAGTGCTCGCGCGGGCCAAGGGGTACGGCGCGATGATGGGCATCGGGCGTGCTGGAGCGATCCTGTCGCCCATCGTCGCGGGCTACGCGCTCAGCGTGATGACGCCGCGCGCGATGAACCTGGCGGTCATCGTGCCCCTCCTGCTCGCGGCCCTCGTGGCAGTCGCTCTCATGCGCGTCACCCGCGCCGTCGAAGCCGACGCATCGCACGCGGAGGCTCACCCTCTCGCAGTTGCGGAGTAGGAGGCCGCGCTGTTCTTCACCGATGAAGGCGGCCACGTCCACCACAATCTCCTGAAGCTGGAGGTCGAAGTGGTTCCGAGCCAAGTCGTCACGTCGATCGAACGCGGGGTGGTGCGGGGGCACAACAGCTACCATTCGGGCAAGGTGAGCGAATGGCGCGTGGACAGCGTCGTCCTCGTGACCCAACGCCTTTCCCGCTCAACGCTTTATGACGAGCTGACCCGGAATTCCGAATCGCTCGAAGAGAACGGCATCACCCGTGTTCTCCGCATCGGTGACTGTCTCGAGCCCCGGGTGACCGCGGAATCCGTCTTCGACGGCCACCGGCTTGCACGCGAGATCGACACCAGCGACCCCGCGGTTCCTCTTTGGATACGAAGCTAGTCGAGAGCGAATTGACTGCTTCGTAGATCAGGTTCGCGGGTTCGCTTCCGTGGTTGTGGTGCTACGCGACCACGAGCTTGCTGCGCAAGGCCGCGAGAGTTCCATCCGACAGCCCAAGCCCGTCCGCAACATAGTTGTCGAACGAGCCGTAGATCTTCTCGATCTCGTCAAGACCGGCCTTCAGGTACTCCGGCCGGACACTCGACAGCGCGCGCATCGCATCACCCCTGGCAGGGCCGCCAGATTCAGTTGCGCGGGCTGCGTTCGAATCAGTCGTTCTTGCCAGGTACTCGTTCGACAGCAGGTAGTCGCGCATGACAGTGCCACGATCGACGCCAGCAATGGTCAGGATAGTGGCGGCGATCCACCCTGTCCGATCCTTACCCGAAGTGCAGTTGAAGATCACTGGCCCATCAGTGAGAGCTATGTCGGTGATAGCGGCACCGAGCTGCGCACGTACCTCCGGCACATTGACCAACTTTTGATAGGCGTCGGCCATCAGGCGATTGACACTGGTGACCGACGAGATATCGAGTCCACCCCCTGCCGCGGCATTGCTGTCCGCGGCGTCGCCGTACACGTTGTACCGCACATACTTCGCACCCTCAGGCACCCGGTCCGGCTTCGCCGAAACCTCACCACTGGACCGGAGGTCAAAGACCGCGCGCACACCCAAAGTATTCAGTACCGCCAAATCGCCGCCGTCAGCAACCAGCGCGTTTGAGCGGTAAATTAGCCCAGCGCGGATCGTGCCCCCATCCACAGTCCGGTAACCGCCCTCTCTGCCAGCGATGTCACGGAAGTTTTCGACTGAACTCAACCGAGGGGTAACCGGTGCAGCCGTGTTCACTGTCGCCGCCGTCGTTGTCACGGTGGAGTTCGCGGACGTATCCGCCTTGCTGCAGCCGGCAAGTAGTGCGGCCACGAGAGCAGCGGAAGAAACTGCGACACGGAAAAGTGGGTGCAAGACGGACTCCAATCCGTACGCGATCAGAAGTGACGTTAAGCACCGTACAGTGGATCATGTGATTTGTACAACCGATCGTGCCATATGATCCGCTTTTTCTCTTACCACTCCCCCGCGAAAACCGAGCCTTCCCAACAGGATCGATTCAGGCAGACCATCTCGACTTCTGGGAGATGATGACCTCATCTGCACGAACTGCTGACATATCGCCAGATCCGTTGTTGCCAGATTTATACACGCCCGCCCCTAGTCGCGGCGTTCACGTAGTTACCTATACCGCAGACCATGTCGCCTGCGGGAGCGATCGAGACACTCGCGAGTTTCCCACCGAACCATGATGGTCCGATCGCCCCAACCTTTGCGGCAAGGCTTAAGGTGCAGCACCCCAGGCCTACGCGGCTTGCCGTTGTCCCTACTGAGCCTGTTCCACCACCCAGGCCGCAATTTGAGCGCGCGAGGTGAATCCAAGTTTGGCGAGTACGTGCTCAACATGCCCCTGGGCCGTCCGCTGTGAAATGACCAGCTTTTCGGCGATCGCCCTGTTCGTCATACCTTCGGCAACGAGTTCGGCAACTTGCTGTTCCCGCTTCGTAAGCGTGGCTACGGGAGTGGTCGAATCATGCCTAGGGGGGCGCTGCCCGAGCGCGTACGCGACAGAGGCGGCGAAGTCGAGGTTTCCGCCCTTACGCAATGCGGAGTTGAACGTTCGCTCACCCAGAGCTCGGCGGACCGCACGTTCACAGTGATCGTGATGGTGACTCAGGTTGGGAAAGATGACCGTGGAGCTTCCAACGGATTGCACTAGCGCTTCTGCGGCGGCCATGAGTGTTGCCGCTCGACTGGGGTCATGGTTACTACAGGCAATCCACGCAAGCGTTTCGAGGCATGTTGCCGCAGTGAGGGGGTCATCTACTCTATGGGCGATTTGCAAACTTTCTTCGAGAACCATAGTGGCTCTTGCATTGTCTCCCTGCCGCCACACCGCCACGCCTAGTGCCCATAGCGCGTAGGACCTGTAGACGGATTCACCATGCGATTTGGTGGTCGCGAGAACTCGTTCATAGCATTCGATCGCACGGTGAGTGTCACCGCGCATTTCGTGTGCCCATCCGAGGGTATAGGTAGCGCCGACCTGCAGCGCGAGCTCAACCTGGTCACCGAACACCGCTACTGCCTGCTCCAGAAACAAGCACGCACGGTCAAGGTCTTCGTTGAATAGCGCGAGCAGTCCTTCGGCATGTGCGATGAGTGCGCGTGCCATGGGATCTGTTAGCTCGTCTGCCATTGCCTGCCCCTCTTCGACAAGCGCGTGGCTTGCAGACAGGTCGCCTTGCACTTCAGCGAGCACGCTGTTTGCATAGAGTGCCTTGACTCGCTCCGCGGTCGGTTCTCCGGTCTGGTGTGCGAGTATCCGGCCCAGCCAGTATCGGCCTTCATTGAAGAGGCCGCCCGATGACCAGAACATGAAGAGGGCGGTGGCGATGCTGAGTCCTACGTCGGGGTCACCTGCGTCCGACAGGCTGAATTCCATTGCTGCGCGCAGATTGGGGCGTTCTCGGCCAAGTCTGGAGATCCAGCCGACTTGTCGTGGACTGATCCAGTCCGCTTCTGCGTCGATTGCCAACTGACGGTACCAAGCACAATGTTGGACCGATAGTGCTTCGTATTCCTCTGCAGCGTGCAGTTTCTCGCGTCCGTAGTCGCGTATCGTTTCGAGTAATCGAAATCTGACCACCGAGGCAAGGGTCTCAGATATAACAATCGACTTGTCGACCAGCGAGGCGATGGTATCGATGAACTCACCGGATTCGACGGTTTTTCCGCATATCTGTTCTGCTGCATCAAGTTCGAATGAGCCAGCGAAGATCGACAGTCGCGCCCATACCGCTTGTTCGCGGGGTGAGCAGAGTTCATAGCTCCAATCAACGCATAGTCGCAGCGTCTGCTGGCGCGTCGGCACGTCTCTGCCCGATCTCGACAGTATCTCGTACTTGTCTGTCAGGCGCTCCAGCACTTGGTCGACAGACATCGCACGCAGGCGCGCAGCGGCCAGCTCGAGGGGTAGGGGTAATCCGTCGAGGCGCTGACAGATTTTGGCGACCGATATCCGATTGTCTTCGGTTAATTCGAAAGTGGAGTCGGCTGCTGCTGCCCGCTCTGCGAACAAGGTCACCGCATCGTAGCTGGGCAGGCCACGCAGCGACGGGTCGCGCTGTGCGTCGGGAACCGTGAGAGGAGGGACACGGAGCACAGCTTCACCACTGATGTCGAGGATCTCCCGGCTGGTTGCGAGGACGTGAAGTCCTGGGCATGCGCGCAAAAGTGTCTCGACGAGGGCAGCTGCGGCATCCACGACTTGCTCACAGTTGTCGAGAATGAGTAGCAGTCTTCGTGCGGCGACGAACTCGACCAGTAGGTCTTCGATGGGGCGTGTGGACTGGTCCCTCAGTCCGAGCGCGCTGGCCACCACGTCGGCGAGCAACGACTCATCTCGCAGTTCCCCGAGTTCGACCAGCCAGACGCCGTCTGCAAATGCGCGCCGCGCCTCCGCGGCCGCTCGCAGTGCCAGCCGGGTCTTGCCTACTCCCCCGATCCCAGTCAATGTGACCAGGCGCGCCGTCGAGAGCAGCTTCTTTACTTCGGCCAGTTCATTGCGCCGACCGACGAAGCTGGTTAGCTCCAGTGGCAAATTCCCGTTCGCGTTTCGTGACGGGGTCCGAGGGTGTGGCTTTCTGCTGTCGCCGGCGTCACGATCGGCGGGCATCTTGCTGTTCTTGACGGCCTGGGGATTCGCCTGCAGGGCCATGTCGTCGATCGGGTAGCCGAGTTGATGCTGTAGCTCTCGGATCTCTTCGCCGAGGGCCGCAGCTGACCGCGGGCGGTCCGTCGGGTCACTAGCCATTGCACGTTCGATGACTGCGCATATGGCATCCGGAATGCCGTGCTCGCGAAGGTCTGGAACAGGCTGGGTTGTGATCCTGAGAAACTGCGCGACGACTTGTTCCCCGCTGTGGCGTTCGAACGCGGCGTGCCCGGTGATTGCGCAGAAGAGGGTCGCTCCGAGACTGTAGATGTCCGAGGCGAGGCTGGGCGGATCCCCGCGTAACACTTCCGGTGCAGTAAAGGCGGGCGACCCCGTGACTGTTCCGGTTCCCGTTTCGAAGCCCCCCGAGATGCGAGCGATTCCGAAGTCCGTCAGCGCTGGCTCAGCGTAGTCGGTGAGCAGGATGTTGGCCGGTTTCACGTCGCGATGAAGGATCTCGAGGCGATGGGCAGTCTCCAGTGCGCCCGCCATCTTCACGCCGAGACGAAGTGCTTCCGCAAAGTCGAGAGGGCCGTGACTGCGGATTGCGGCTTCCAGTGACTCCTGCGGGTGGTAGGGCATGACGATATACGGACGGCCACTGGCGGTGGTGCCGACTTGGAGGATGCTGACGATGTTGGGATGACCTGTCAGTCGACCCATAGCGCGCTGTTCCCGGAAGAATCGGGCACGGTTTTCGTCGTCGAGGTCGGCGGTCAGGACTTTTACGGCCACCGACCGGTCAAGAGCGGGCTGGCCACACCGGTACACAAGCCCGAAACCGCCGCGTCCGATCTCCTGTGCATTCTGAAATCCGACGGCCTCGAGCTCCGACGTGATGTTCAGGGTCACGTCGCGTTGTGTCTCGCGCGGATCATTCATACGCTTCACCTCTAACGCTGCAAACCTACGATATCGCGTCGTAGAGTGCCCCTCCCAAACTGTCGAGGTTATCTTTCGCACCAATGGCGATGTGCATCCGATTTGATCGATCCCCACGTTCGGCGCGGCCGCCGAACGGGACGGCCCGGGCGATGGCGTCTCTGCGACTGGCGACCTGCCGAATCCGGCTAGCTGGATTCGCGATTGTCCGCCTAGGACATGTCTCCTAATAGTTTGAGCCACTCGACGATGCCGGCGAGCAGGAATCCGGCGCGGTAGGTGAGGGCGAGTTTGTCGTAGCGGGTGGCCACCGCACGCCACTGTTTCGCCTTGTTGAAGGCCCGTTCGACCACGTTGCGCCCCTTGTAGGACTCCGGGTCGAAGTTCGGTGGCCGCCCGCCCGCGCGGCCCTTGTTCACCCGGTTCGCTGCCTGATCGGTCTTCTCCGGGATTACCGCCTTGATGCCTCTGCTGCGCAGCAGTTCCCGGTTGGCCCGTGATGAGTACGCCTTGTCGGCCCGGACCTCGTCGGGGCGCGTGCGGTGCGCTCCGCCGGCGAGCCGCGGGACGCAAATACCCTCCAGCACGTGGGCGAACATCGGACTGTCAYCGGCTTGGCCGGGGCCGACCAGCACCGACAGTGGGCGCCCGTGACCGTCGCACGCCAGGTGCGCCTTGCTGGTCAACCCGCCCCTCGACCGGCCGATGCCGTGATCGGCAGGCTCGTCACGCAGGTTCGTGTAATTCGGTAGATCCCCCTGTGTGGCGGGCGGCGTTCGCGCCGTGCTGATGGACACGGACCACCGTGGAATCGACCGATACCGCCCAGTCCAGGTTCCCGCCGGCGTCGGCCATCGCGACCAGGGCTGTCAGCACCCGATCCCAGGTTCCGTCTCCGGCGTAGCGGCGATGCCGCTTCCACACCGTCTTCCAGGGCCCGAAATGCGACGGGAGATCCCGCCAGGGCACCCCGGTCCGCAGTCGATACAGCATCCCCTCGACCACCACACGATTGTTCCGGAACTTCCGCCCCCGGAGCCCATCGGAACTGGGCAAGAGCAGCGCGAGCAACTCCCACTGCTTGTCCGTCAACACCTCAAACCGATCAACAACGTCTGCCACACCGAAGATTCTGCAGCACAACACCACAAATCATTGGGAGACACACCCTAGAGCCAGTGGTTCCGGCGGAACGTGACGAACAGGGCCACCGTCACCGACGCGATCACGAATACCACGCCGTGATAGCCGTACTGCCAATGCAATTCGGGCATGTTGTCGAAGTTCATGCCGTAGATGCCCGCGATCATCGTCGGCACGGCCGCGATGGCCACCCACGCCGAGATCTTGCGCATGTCGGTGTTCTGCTGCACGGCGATCTTGGCGAGGGCGGCGTCGACGAGTGAGCTGAGGACCTCGTCGTATTCGGCGATCCGCTCGGCGACGGTGGTGTGGTGGTCGAGGACGTCGCGGAAGTAGCGGCGGATCTCCTTCGGCACCGGATTGCCCGGTGCCCGCGTCAGCCGCAGCAGCGGGTTGGACAGCGGGTTCACCGATTTGCGGAGTTCGACGATCTCGCGCTTGAGGAGGTAGATGTGTTCGACCGCGACGCTGCTGCGCGGGCTGAACACCGCCTCCTCCATGCCGTCGACGTCCTCTTCGATGGCCTGGGTGACTTCGAGGTAGGTGTCCACCACGTGGTCCGCGACCGCGTGCAGCACCGCGTACGGGCCCAGGGCGAGCCGCTCCTGGTTCGCCTCCAGCGCGTGGCGGACGTTCGCGAGCGGGGAATGGTCGCCGTGCCGGACGGTGATGACGAAGTCGGCGCCCACGAACACCATGATCTCGCCGGTCTCGACGATCTCGCTGGCCGTCGCCACCGACTCGTGCGGCACGTAGTTGACGGTCCGCAACACCAGGAACAGCACGTCGTCGTAGCGTTCCAGCTTCGGCCGCTGGTGGGCGTGGACGGCGTCCTCGACCATCAATTCGTGCAGCCCGAACGTCTCGGCCACGCTTTCCATCTGCCCCTCGTCGGGGGCGAGCAACCCGACCCACACGAACCCTCGGCCCCGCTTGCGGACCTCGGCCATCGCGGCCTGGTGCGTGTATTTTCCGGGGAGCCTCGTGCCGTCGACGTACACACCACAGTCGACGATGGCGCGCGCGGTCGGGATGCGGATCCTGGGGCCCGGGTCCTTGTCTCCGCTGCGCTGATCCTTGTCGCTGCCACGCTTGGGGAGCGAGGGCACAGACGGCACGGGGCCCTCCCTTTCACCGGCGAGTCGGAAACGCTGCTGGTGAATCGTACGTCAGCACCCGCTCCGGGCCGGCGGCGTCGCACGACACGCCAGGCTTCCGGGCCGCACGCTCGGACCCCGTGCCGCGACACCTGACAGACTGGTCTGGTGCTCATCGATCTCCACACTCATTCGACGGCCTCCGACGGAACCGACAGCCCGGCGGACCTGGTGCGCGCCGCGGGGGCAGCAGGACTCGACATCGTGGCGATCACCGATCACGACACGACCGCGGGATGGGCCGAGGCGGTCGCGGCGTTGCCTGCGGGGCTTGCGCTGGTGCGGGGCATGGAGATGTCCTGCGAGGGGCGCGGTGAGGACGGACGCCCGGTTGCGGTGCATCTCCTCGCCTACCTGTTCGATCCCGCGCACGCGGCGTTCGCACGCGAGCGGGAACGGTTGCGGAACGAGCGGATCGTGCGAATCCGCGCGATGGCGGAGTTGATGATGGAGGACGGTCTGCCCATCGACGCCGACGAGGTGCTCGCGGAAGCGGGACCCGCGGCGGGACGCCCACACCTGGCCAGGGCCCTGATGCGCGCCGGCGTGGTCGGCAGCGTCGGTGAGGCGTTCGTGGATCTGCTGGCCCCGCGCGGCCGGTACTTCGTCGACAAGTCCGATACCCCCCTCGACGACGCCGTGCAACTGGTGGCGGAGGCCGGGGGAGTGAGCGTCCTCGCCCACGGACGGGCCCGCACGAGGGGACGGCTGCTGTCGCTCGATCACGTCCGCGACCTGGCGGGAGCCGGTTTGCACGGGCTCGAGGTGCACCACCCCGACCACTCGTCGGACGACACTCGGGTTCTGCAGGAACTGGCCGACGAGCTCGGTCTGGTCGTCACCGGCTCCTCCGACTATCACGGCACGAACAAGGCCATCCGGCTCGGCGAGTTCACGACGGACGCCGACGAATTCGACACCCTCGTCTCGAAAGCATCCGGCGTACAGGTGGTCTCGGCATGAACACGCACGAGTTCGAGCGGTACGACCCCTACGGTCCCATCCTTCCGAGGACGGTGACGGCCACCGAACCGCGACGCAGCCCTCTCGTCGTCCGCGCGCTGCGCGCCCTCAGCGGGGCCGTCGCCGCCGGCGTGGTGATCCTCTGCCTCGTCGTGATCGGCTCCGCCTACGTGGGCGGCGGCCGGGGCTTTCCCGGCCCGGGGACGATCTCCATCACCGCGCACGTGGTCGCGTCCGTGTTCGTGATCGTGGCGCAGCGGATTGCGGACCGCCGCGACGGTCTCGTCGCCGTGGTCGCATCCGTCGCCGTCCTCGCGGCGGCGGCGCTTCTGCTGGCTACCCAGTGGTGGGGTTGACGGACGCTCGGCCCGTTATGTGAAACCGGCTCTCACAGTGACCCATCGGTAACTTGTTCTCACAGGTAGAGGCCAGAAAACGTGAGACATCTGACTGTCGTGGCAATTTGATTGTGCATCGATATTCGTGCCAGACTTAGCACCACTCCGACGTCGGCGCCACCGCCCTTCGGCGGGGGGTTATGGCAGTGTTGCCAGGGCTCACCCGCCCGTGCCATGACGCTTCGGACGTTCTGCGGCCATCGTGATCGCGCACCCCGGAAGCTTCACCCTCAGTTGTCGTTCGTGGAGCAACTGTGAGGATCAGCGCCGATCCTCACGGTTACTTCTCAGTAACCCGGCCCCGAGTGAGCCTGGACTTAGCAGGAGTGTCATCGTGTCCATCGTGTCCGAACCCACCACACCGCAGAAGGTCGAGCTGACCGACGAGGAGATCTTCGCCGGCCACATCGGGGGGAAGCTCTCGGTTGAGACCACGACCGCCCTCGATACGCAGCGCGCCCTGTCCATCGCCTACACGCCCGGCGTCGCGCAGGTCTCCCGCGCCATCGCCGCCGACGAAACCCTCGCCGACCGGTACACCTGGACCAGCCGCCTGGTGGTCGTCGTCTCCGACGGCTCCGCGGTACTCGGTCTCGGGGACATCGGCCCSCGGGCCTCGCTKCCCGTGATGGAGGGCAAGTCCGCCCTGTTCAAGAACTTCGCGGGCCTGAACTCGATCCCGCTGGTCCTGGACACCAAGGACCCCGACGAGATCGTCGARACCCTGATCCGGCTGCGCCCGAGCTTCGGGGCGGTCAACYTGGAGGACATCTCCGCGCCGCGCTGCTTCGAGATCGAACAGCGCGTCATCGAGGCCCTGGACTGCCCGGTCATGCACGACGACCAGCACGGCACCGCCATCGTCGTCCTGGCCGCCCTCAAGGGTGCGGTCAAGGTCCAGGACCGCGACMTCCACCAGCTGCGGGTCGTCATCTCCGGTGCCGGCGCCGCCGGTGTCGCCTGCGCGAACATCCTCCTCGCCGCCGGGATCGCCGATGTCACGGTGCTCGATTCGAAGGGCATCGTGTCCAAGGATCGGCAGGATCTGAACGAGGTCAAGGTGGATCTGGCCGCGCGCACCAACCCGGCCGGCCGCCGCGGCGGCACCGCCGAAGCCCTCGACGGGGCGGATGTGTTCCTCGGGGTGTCCGCGGGCACCGTGCCGGAGGAGCTGATCGCGACGATGGCGGAGGGTTCGATCGTGTTCGCGTTGTCGAACCCGGACCCGGAGATCCACCCGGACATCGCCCGTAAGCATGCGGCGATCGTGGCCACCGGGCGCTCGGATTTCCCGAACCAGATCAACAATGTGCTGGCCTTTCCCGGGGTGTTCCGGGGTGCGCTCGATGCCGGTGCCCGCCGGATCACCGAAGGTATGAAGCTCGCCGCCGCCGAGGCAATCCTCTCGGTCGTCGGTGACGAGCTGGCTGTGAACACGATCGTTCCCAGCCCGCTCGATCCTCGCGTCGCCCCCGCTGTCGCGGAGGCAGTCGCCGCCGCTGCCCGTGCAGAAGGCGTCACCGACTAGCGAGAATCCGTCGAGCACCCCGATCCGGAACCCGCACCCACGGTTCCGGTGTCGGGGTGTTCGGCGTGTCCGGCCCGAAACTGGACGAGTCCTGGGGATCGACACGGATGGTCAGCGGCGCGGTATTTCTCGCCAGTCCACCCCCAGAACCCGCTCGCAGGGCGCATCCGAGAGATCCGGTGGGGCCGCGACGGCGCCGGTCCGGCGGGAATGCGAGTCTGCAGGCGGGGCGGGGGATGTCAGCGGGCAAGCCGCTGGGTGTGGCGCCGGCCGAGGCGGGCGCGTTCGGTCTCGGACATGCCGCCCCAGATGCCGTAGCGTTCTGCGGCGGTAAGGGCGTGCTTGCGGCATTGCGGGAGCACGGGGCAGTCCTGACAGATCTGTTTGGCACGGCGTTCGCGCCGTGCGCGGATGGTTCGCTGTTCGCGATCGTCGGGTGTGAAGAACATGTCGGTGTCGGTGCCGCGGCACGATCCCTCGTGTCGCCAGTCCCAGCCAGGTGGACGGTCGGATGGATGCTCGGTGATGTTCATTCGGTTTCCCGGGGTCGACGGTGCGGGCTCCGAAGCCGCGCGCGGGTCGGCGGAGTGCGCAGACGGACGGCATCGGCAGTCCTACGACAAACGCACCGCCGTAACCGGCAGTCAGGCGTGGCCGGTACGGCGGTGCGTCGCACGTGGAGAGCGGGTGCCTGACGCCGACACATCAGGTCAGGCACCCGCGCAGTTCGTTCAGTCAAGAAGGCGCTCCTGATTCCTGAACGAACGTGTTGCCGCAGGGAATACTCTCCCCGCGAAGATTTCTCGTGAATCGACTCGACGGTGCACAGCGCAGAACCCCGTCAAGAGGGCGCGTCAGTTGTTGGCGGTGGAAACGTCGAACTCGATGGCGCCGAAGCCTTCGAACTCGCCTACCCAGCGGCCGGGCTGGTTCATGGGCACTGCCTGCAGGCAGCTGCCGGGGAGGATGACCTGGCCGGCCTGGAACTCGACATCGTAGGCAGCGAGGCGGTTGACCAGCCAGGCGACCGCGGCGAGGGGATTGCCGAGGATGTTGCGGGTGTTGCCGGTGATGACCTCGCGCCCGTTGAAATGCAGGGAGCCGCGCATGTCGCGGAGGGTCAGGTCGGTGATGCGGCGAGGGGTGCCGCCGAGGATGACCGCTCCTGTGGATCCGTTGTCAGCCAGCGTGTCCGGAAGGTCGATGGCCCAGTTCTGGACACGGGAGTCGATGATCTCGATGGCGGGCACCGCGTAGTCGATGGCGTTGATGACATCGGCGACGGTGACGTTGGGTCCGCGCAGACTGCTCTTCAGCACGAACGCGGGTTCGAGTTCGACGAACGGTTCGATGTAGTCGCCTCGTTCGAGGGTGGTGCCTTCGTAGGCGAAGATGCTCGCGAGCAGGAAGCCGTAATCGGGCTGGCCGAGGCCGAAGGCTTCCTGCATGACCTTCGCGATGTTGCCGAGCTTGTACCCGACCAGGCGGTCACCATTGTCGACGGCGTGTTCGACGTTGATGCGCTGGACGGCGAAGGCGGAGTCCGCGTCGAGGGCGGGCCAGGTCTTGGTCGGTGCGGTGATCGGTGCACCGTTCACACGTGCGGTCCGCAGGGTGGCCGCGACGTCGTGGAGTTCGGCGGTCTGCATGGGTGTCCTCTTTCGGTCGGTGGGGTCAGACGGCTGCGACGGTGCGGTTGCCGAGGCGGAGACCGGGGTGATCGTCGCGAAGCCGGACGGCGCCCTTGCCGTACAGCTTCTCGCGCAGGGTCGAGCCTTCGTATTCGCTCCACACGGTGCCGCGGCGCTGCAGTTCGGGGACGACGAGTTCGATGAAGTCTGCCATGTCCTGGTACTTGACCGCGTGCCCGAAGTTGTAGCCGGCGATACCGGTTTCGTCCATCCATCGGGTCAGCTCGTCGGCGACGGTGGTGGGTGAGCCGACGATGGTGGGGCCGGTGCCGCCGATGCCGATGAATTCGGCGATGTCGCGCGGGGTCCACTCCTTGTCGGGGTCCATCTTCGAGAACAGGTCGACCATGGTCTGGCCGGCGTTGGTCTTGACGTGCTTGAGCGGCACGTCGGGGTCGAACTGGGACATGTCCAGCCCGGTCCAGCCGCTGTAGCGGGCCATCGCCCCGGCGTAGCTGACCAGCTTGCGGTAGCTCTCGTACTTGGCGTGCGCTTGTTCGTCGGTCGGTGCGCAGACGACGTTGAGCATCTGCAGGACCTTGACGTTCTGCGGGTCACGGCCGGCGGCGGCGGCGAGGCTACGCAGGCTGTCGACCTGCTTCTTCAGCGCCGGGATGGACACGGCGTTAACGAACACCGCCTCGGCGCTGGCTGCGGCGAGGGCGCGACCCTTCGAGGAGCCGCCGGCCTGGAAGATCACCGGGGTGCGCTGCGGGGACGGCTCGCACAGCGCGAAGCCGGGAACGGAGAAGTACTTGCCCGTGTGCTCGATGTTGTGCACCCGGCTCGGATCGATGTACATGCCGCGCTCGGCGTCGCGGACGACCGCGTCGTCCTGCCAGGATCCTTCCCACAGCTTGTAGCAGACCTCGAGGTACTCGGCGGCCATGTCGTACCGCTCGTCGTGCGGAACCTGCTGTCCGGTACCGAGATTGCGGGCTGCGCTGTCGGAGTAGGAGGTCACCAGGTTCCAGCCGACGCGGCCGTCGGTGAGGTGGTCGAGGGTGCTGAACTTGCGGGCCAGCGCGTACGGGTGCTCGTACGAGGTCGACCCGGTCAACCCGAACCCGAGGTTCTTTGTCACCGCCGCCATTGCGGAAACGGCCATGAACGGATCCTGCGCGGGGATCTGTGCGGCGTCGGCGAGGGCCGCGTCGGCGTTGCCCTCATAAATGTCGTGGTAGCCGACGTTGTCGGCAAAGAAGATGCCGTCGAATCGGGCCTCTTCGAGCATCTTGGCGTACTCGGTCCAGTAGGCGAGGTTCTTGTAGTTCGCGCCCTGATCCTTCGGATGCCGCCAGAGGCCGGCCGACAGGTGCGCCGGGCCCTGGTAGTCGAAAGCGAAAAGTCGCATGCGCTGAGACGCCATTGTCTATCTCCGTTCACTTTTTGAACACGTAGTTCATGTGTTGAACACCACTGTAAGAGGTGAAATGTGCGGGCGTCAATACCTCATTTCGTGCACCGCCGGGATCGGTGCCACGGCATTACACCGCCCGGCAAGTGCGGCGGAGGCGTGCGCTGTTCGCGGCGCAGGCCGAAGCGGTCTCTGCAGCGCGGCGAGGAAGCTACCGAGAGAAGATCACCCAATGGTCGGTGTGTTCAAATTTCGGTTCAGCATGTAGACATTGCCCATGCGCGCAATTCAGGTCGCCCGCCTCGGCCACCCCGAAGTCCTCGAACTCACCGAGATTCCCGATCCCGAGCCCGGGCCAACCGATCTTCTCGTCCGAACCGACGCGATCGGCGTCAACTTCATCGACACCTACTTCCGGACCGGCGTGTACCCGCACCCGCTGCCGTACGTTCCCGGCGACGAGGGGTCCGGCGTCGTCGAGGCCGTCGGCGCCGACGTCCGCGACTTCGTCCCCGGCGACCGCGTCGCCTGGTGCGGCGCGACGGACAACTACGCCGAGAAGGTGGTGGTGCCCAACGAAATCGCGATCGCGGTGCCGGAGGGCGTTCCCGCGCCGCAGGCGGCGTCCGCACTGGCGCAGGGCCTCACCGCCCACTACCTGGCGTACTCGACGTACCCGGTGCAGTCCGGCGACACCGTGCTGGTCCACGCCGGCGCCGGTGGAGTGGGACTGCTGCTGACCCAACTCGCTACGAAACTCGGTGCGCGAGTGTTCACCACCGTCTCGTCGGACGCGAAGGAGAAGTTGTCGCGGGAGGCCGGCGCGGCCGAGGTACTCCGCTACGACGACGACATCGCCGCTCGGGTGCGCGAACTCACCGACGGTGAGGGAGTCGCCGCCGCCTACGACGGTGTGGGCGCAGCCACCTTCGACGCGAGCCTCGCCTCCGTTCGGATCCGTGGCACCCTCGCACTCTTCGGCGCGGCGAGCGGCCTGGTGCCGCCGTTCGACCCGCAGCGGCTCAATCCCGCGGGTTCGCTGTTCCTCACTCGTCCGACCCTCGCGCACTACGTCCGCACCCGGCAGGAACTGACGTGGCGGGCAGGAGAAGTGTTCGGGGCCGTCGCGGACGGTTCGCTGAACGTCCGTGTCGGCGCGCAGTACCCGCTCGAACGCGCCGCCGACGCGCACCGGGACCTGGAGGACCGGAAGACGACCGGTTCCGTCGTGCTCATCCCCTGACGAATGGGCAGCGACCGTCACCCCGAGACACGCGGTCGAGGAGTCATACGGACGTATAATTCTGCCGGCGATGTTTGTACCGGCGTGAAATACCGGGAGTGATTCGTGTCAAATCTGACAGTCGGCGACTTGGTAGCCATGAGGCAACTTGCGTGCAGCGTGGTCGCCGGTGAGGCCGGTGTAGACCGGCCCGTGGTGTGGGCACATGTGTGCGAGTTGCCCGATCCGTGGAACTGGCTCAGTGCCGACGACTTGTTGATGACCACCGGAATGAGCCTGCCGGCAGCGGCGGACGAACAGATGCGGTTCATTCGACGTCTCAGCGAGGCAGGCTTGGCCGGCATCGCGATCGGCGACGACCTGCTGGCGCCCCCGCTCACCCAGGGCATGCTGTCCGAAGCCGACGAGCTTCACTTCCCCGTCGTCGCGGTCGGTCATGCAACACCGTTTGCAGCGATCGGCCGCACCGTCGCCGTCGCAGCCCAGAGCGTCCAGGTCAGTCGAATTGCGCGCTTGAGTCGGCTCTACGACGCCACGCACGCGTCGCCTGAGGACGAGACCTCGCTACTCGATCGACTGTCGGTGGAGCTCGGACACCGGCTCCATGTCGTCGATGTCGAGCTCGGCAGCGAAGTGCTTCGCGATGCACATCCACTGGAAGATGAACTCGTCGATCAACTGCGCACCCGCGTCGACGGACGGCTCGACCGTCTTCCGCCGAGAGTGGCGATCGAAGCCGGTGCCGAAACCACGGCGACGGCATTCGCCCTCGCGACCCACCGCAAGTGCATGCTCGTCGCCGCGGGGCACACCGACATCGAAGTCGATGCCTTCGTGTTGCTACATGCGCAGAGCCTGGTCGGCGTGGAAGTAGAGCGGGTGACCCGAGAACGCGAACGCTCCGACGTCGCGCGGGCGCAGCTGCTCGAGCAGATGATCGCCGGATCGATCAGCGCGGAGGCGGCTGCTCCTCGGCTCGGCCAACTGCATTTGACCGAAACCAACTGGTGCGTAATCGGATTCGACACTACTCACCTCCACGTCGTTCGCACTCTCATCGGAGACCGCGGATTTCCGTATCTGTCGTGCTCCGCGGGGGGAGAGGGCTATCTGATGGTCTCGAGCGCCGACGCCGACGCGGCGGCGGATCTACTCGACCGCCACATCGATGCGATGGGCATGTCGGCACGGAACGCGACGACTGGGCGAGTTCCGGACAGCGTTCGTCAGGCGCGGTGGGCTCTCCAGGCCGCGCGGGCAGCCGGTGGCGGCCTTGCCGAGTATTCGACCGCGGCACCCCTGTTCCTTCCCCGCACACTGACCGAGGCGCATTTCGCGACGCGGGCCGTACTGGGGAAGATTATCGACTACGACGCGGCTCATCACAGTGATCTCGTCGAGACTTTGGATGCATTCCTGTCCATGGACCGGAACTGGTCGGCCACAGCGAAACGGCTTGTCATCCACCGTCAGACGCTCGGATACCGACTACGCAAGATCGAGAGTCTGACGGGCCGCAGCATGAAGAGTTCCGCCGACATCGCCGATTTCTGGATGGCACTGATCACCCGCCGGATCAGCAGCGGCCAGGACTGAGAGACGAGGATAAGACGATGTCGAGATTGACTGTCGGTGACCTCATCGCGATGGACCAGCTCGGGTGCGCGGCCGTCGCCGGTGTCGGGGGGCTCGACCGTCGGATCGCGTGGGCGCACACCTCGGAACTCGACCCCTGGGACTGGCTGGGGGCGGACGAGCTGCTGATGACCGCCGGTTTGTGTGTGCCGTCGGACGAACGAGAACAGTGCACGTTCATCGAACGCCTTCACGAAAAGGGACTGGCAGGCGTCATCATCGGAGACGATGAGACCGCACCACCGCTGACGGCCGCGATGCTGGATATGGCCGACAGACTGAACTTCCCCATCCTTCGGTGCAGCCACACGACCCCGTTCGCGGCAATAGGACGGACCGTGGCGGTTGCGAGTCAGAGTGTTCAAGTCAGCACGGTCGCACGACTGAGCCGACTCTACGAGCACGCACGCTCGACTGTGCTGGCGGACACGAGTCTTCTGGTCAGACTCTCGAGAGAACTGCGATTCACCCTGCACGTCGTCGACGTAGAGCATGGCACCGAGGTTCTCGCCACGGACAATGCATTGTCCGAGAACGCCATCCGGTCACTGACGTCGAGTGTCGCGGGCACACTCGATCGACTCCCTGCCCACCTCACGCTCGTAGAAGGCGCGGATTACGTGATGACCGCCCATGCACTCCCCACTCACCGCAAATGCATGCTGGTCATGGAGGGAAGCCCGGCGACGGATGTCGATGCCTTTGCATTGCTGCACGTGCGGACCCTGATCGGCGTCGAAGTCGAAAAGGTCACCAGGGAGCGGGAGTACGCCGACGAAGTCGGTGAAGCCCTGCTGCAGCGAATCCTCGCCGGCTCCGACGCACCCGAAGCTGTCACACCACTCCTCGAAGAATTCGACCTGTCCGCGCCCGAGTGGACGGTGTTGAGCTTCGATACCGACTTCCTTCCCGCTGCCAGGACGATAGCGGGAGACCGAGGCGTTCCGAACGTGACCGCCATACTCGACGAGCACGCCTACATGCTGCTCCCCACCGTAAGGTGCGCCGAGACCATCGACCTGCTCAGCGGCAAAACCCGGGCGATGGGAGCGTCGCCATCGGCTACCGCGATCGGACAGATCTCGGACAGCGCCCGCCAGGCGAGCTGGGCCTTGGACACCGCCCGATCGACCGGCGTACCCGCCGCTCGATACTCCACCGATGTGCCACTGTTCGTGCCGCGCACCCTGACCGACGCCCGGCAAGCTACCGACGCAATCCTCGGAGATCTCCTGCTGTATGACCGGGGACACGAGTCGAACCTCGTCGAGACTCTCGAAACCTTCCTCACTCACGACCGAAGCTGGACCGCGACAGCGGACCAGCTCGGAATCCACCGGCAATCCCTTGCTTTCCGGCTCCGGAAGATCGAGTCGGTGACAGGACGAAACCTGAAGGCTTCATCGGACATCGCGATGCTGTGGCTGGCGCTTCGTGCACGCGCCCAAGCGTTTTCACTCACCGACTGAACAGGGCTCGTAGAGGGCAGCGGCAGCCCGCAAGCCGTCGAGGACCGCCTCTTCGACGGTGCGCGGGGCGAGGCAGTCGCCGACTCCGGTGAACGGGATGCCGGTGGATTCGACCTCGGCGAGCAGGGCGTCGTTCTGCTGGTGGCCGAGGGCGAGGACGAGTCCGTCGACGCCGTCGAGGATGATCGGTTCGCCGGTCAGCGTGTTGACCAGGTAGACGGTGTCGTCGTCGGCTCCGAACAGGCGGGCATGCGGGATCACCCGAACCTTCGCCTCGGTAGCCGCCCGCAGCATCGCGATACGGGTGTACTGCTGCAGCTGTTCACCGGCCGCGTAGCCGTTGACGCACAGGGTCACCTTGCGCCCTTCCCGGGCGAGCATTTCCGCGACTCCGAGGCCGGTCCAGTCGCCTCGCCAGTCCGCCACGACGATCTCACCCTTGGGGGTGTTGCCGCCGCCCGTGCCGATCACATCCCACGCCTCGAGCACCGGCATGTCCCCGTCCAGCTCGAGCGGCGGCCGATAGGGGGTGGCGCCGGTCGCGATGATGACGTGGTCGGGACGTTCCGCGGTGATCATCGTCGCATCCACCTCGACGCGGGTTTTCACGATGACCCCGTAGCGGTCGAGTTCGGACTGCAGATTGGTTGCGGCGCCACCGAACTCGGACCGGCCGGGAAGCCGCTCGGCCAGCAACACCTGCCCACCGACTCGCCCGCTTGCCTCGTACAGGGTGACCCGGTGACCGCGCTGGGCGGCGACCGCGGCCGCCTTCATCCCGGCGGGCCCGCCGCCGACGACCATGACGTCCTTCGGCTTCGGGGTGATCACCAGGGTGCCGAACTCGCGTTCGCGTCCGGTCTCGGGGCGCTGGATGCACGAGATCGGGTAGCCGGCCTGGAAGTGGCCGATGCACGCCTGGTTGCAGCCGATGCAGGCCCGGATGTCGTCCGGACGCTGGGCCTGCGCTTTGGCAGGCATGTCCGGGTCGCAGATCAGGGCGCGGGTCATCGCGCAGGCGTCCGCCTGTCCCTTGGCGATGACGATCTCGGCTTCCTGCGGTTGGTTGATCCGCCCGGCGACGAGCACCGGAATCGACACAGCCGCCTTGATCTTCGCTGCGGCGGGTGCAGTGTAGGCGGCTTCCTCGCTCATCGGCGGAACGATATGCAACGATCCGGACCGGCTGGCGGATGTGCCCTCGGTGATGTTCAGGTAGTCCAGCGACCCGTCCGCGTCGAGCCTGCGGCACACCTCCACGATGTCAGTGGGCTCGTCCTCCACGGAGGAGTGTTCGATGCCGGATACGCGGACGCCGACCGCGAACCCCGGTCCGACCGCCTCTCGGACGGCCGAGATGATCTCGCGCAGGAACCGCATCCGATTGTCGAGGTCGCCACCGTATTGGTCGGTGCGCAGGTTCAGTTCGGGGTTGAGGAACTGGGCGGGCAGGTAGCCGTGGCTGGCGACGATCTCGACACCGTCGAGGCCGGCCCGCTGGAGGCGGCGCGCCCCGGCCGCATATCCAGCCACGACCTCGGTGATCATCGCCTGGGACATCGGCCGGGGCATGACCCGGAATCGTTCGTTCGGGACGGCCGACGGGGCGTACGCGACCGGAAGCGCACCGTCCTGGGATTCCATGATCTCCCGGCCCGGATGGAACACCTGGCCGAACAAGGCGCACCCGTGCTCGTGGGCGGCCTCGGCGACGCGCCTATATCCCGCGATGCAGCTGTCGTCGGTGGCCATGAGCACGTGGTACGTGTACCGCGCGGTTTCGTGGATACCGGCGACCTGCATGATGATCAGCCCGGCACCGCCGGCTGCCCGGGCGCGGTGGTATTCGACGAGCTGGTCGGTGACCGCGCCGTCGTGGACCATCACAGTGTCGTGCCCAGATGAGAAGATCCGGTTCTTCAGGGTGACGTCACCGACCTGCAGCGGGGACAACAGGGTGGGAAAGAGTTTGTCAGACATGGAATCCCAGTTCTGTACTGGTGATGGAAAGGGTCGGAGTCCAGCCAGGGGCTAGCTGGCGTCGGTGTCGGCGAGGACTCGCTGGGCGCCGGACACGGCGACGGCGTCCGCCTCGAACAGCATGCCCTCGACGAGGAACGAGTTCTGCACCGCGGTCACCGCGGGCCAGGGGCTGGTGAAGAATTCGGCGCGGACCTTCTTGAATGCGTCGAAGTCGTCGCGGTTGCCCAGGTAGGCGGTCAGCTTGACCACCGACGACATCGAGGCGCCGTGCTGATGCAGGATCTTTTCGATGTTGCGGAACACCTGGCGTGCCTGGGCCTCGAAGCCACCTTCGACGAGGTTGCCGGCGTCGTCGTAACCGGCCTGACCGGACGTGAACACCAGGTCGCCTGCCTTGGCGCCCTGGCTGTACTGGGCGGACTGTGCCCAGGTGAAGGGGGCGGGGCGGGTTTCGACGATGTTCTCGGTGGTCGTCATGATGATCCTTTCGGTGGGCGTCCCAGGAGTGCGGGACCTCGTTGGCGTCGCACTCGCCGGCTGACGAATGGGAACGCTATGGCATGGATCACCAGGGGGTAACCGTACTGTTGACTAAATCCGAACCGCCGCACTGTCCACCCGTACGTCTCCACTTCTCCGCCGTTGCGGGTGCTCCGGACATATTCGGGGTGCAGACTGGATCCATGGTGTCGATGCAGCGCGAGCGGGAAGACAAGTACGAGGTGGGGCTCGAGTTCGTCCTTCCGGATCTCGAGGACGTGTTGCCTGCCGGTGGACGGATCGAGCAGAGCACGGTAAATCTGAACAGCGTCTACTACGACACGGATGACCGCGATCTGCTCCGTCAGAAGATCACGTTCCGCCGCCGGACCGGGGACGCCGATGTGGGGTGGCAGTTGAAGGTCCCCGCAGACAAGGCCCGCACCGAGATTCGGATGCCTTCGGGTGAGAGTGACGCGCTTCCCGACGATTTGGCAACCATGATTGAGGGTGTCGCGCTGGGTAAACCTGTGCATCCGGTGGCGACGCTGAAAACCGTGAGACGCACACAGCGACTCCTCGACCGCGACGACCGCCTGCTGGCGGAAGTGGCCGACGACCGGGTGCGCGGTGCCGTCGCCGGTGAACGCGCTGTCCTGAGTGAGTGGCGCGAGGTGGAGGTCGAACTCGGCGACGCCGGGAACGAGAAACTGCTCAGGAAGATCGGTAAGCGCCTCACCCGCCGCGGTGCGCAGCCGTCCCCGTATCCGTCGAAGCTCAGCCGTGTGCTTACCGCCGCGCACCTCGCGGTCGACGGCAGGGACACGACCCGAACGACCGTGGAAGCGGTGCTCGTCGACTACCTGGACGCTCAGGTTCAGGCGATCGTCGCCGGCGACGTGTGGTTGCGTCGAGGGCTGGACCCGGTCCACCCCACCCGCGTGGGAATCCGACGTTTCCGCAGCACGCTACGGGTATTCAAGCGCCTGTTCGAACCGATCGCGCGGGCAGAACTCGACGCGGAACTGTCCTGGTACGCCGGGTTGCTCGGGGAGGTGCGGGATCGGCAGGTGCAACGCGCACGCTTCGCGGATGCGCTCGCCACCCTGCCTACGGAACTCGTGATGGGGCCGGTTGCCGCGCGCATCGAGAACGATCTGCTCGCCGAGCAACTCCGTCGTACGAAGGAAGTAATGGAAGCCCTCGACGGTGACCGCTACCGTGCGCTGCTGGCCACGCTGGCGCGGTGGCGCACCACTCCACCGCTGACCACCGAGGCCGGCGACGATCCCCGCGTGATCGACAAGTGCGTGCGGAAGGCCGAACGCAAGGCGCTCACACGCGTCACCACCGCGACTGCCGGTGACGACGATGCGGCCCTGCACCGCGCGCGGAAGGCCGCCAAACGAGCCCGGTACGCCGCCGAACTCGCCGCACCGATTCTGGGAAGGAAGACGGCGAAGAAGAAAGCGGCACGGTTCAAGAAGATGCAGAAGATTCTCGGCGAGCACCAGGACAGCGTCGTCGCCGCGGAGACGCTCCGGACTCTCGGTGCCCGCGCCGGCGCGACGCCCGGCGAGAACGGTTTCACGTTCGGCCTGCTGTACGGCCTGGAACTGCAGAAGGCACGGCAGGCCCGGGAGGACGCCGCCCGGCTCGCGTCGACCTAGAGGTCGAGATCAGCCCGCCGGAATCGGCGCGAGGTAACGCAGCGTCGGGGACGGACCTGCACCGCAGTCGACGAACCACGCGCCGCCTTTCGCGGTCGCGCCCGAGGGCGGGACGTCCGGTACCCCTCGCGACCGCGCGAACTCCGCCAGCGCGTTGAGGATCTCCCCGTGCGTGCAGAAGATTGCCCGGTCGGCGTCGGGCCCGTGGAGTACGGCGAACAGTTCGTCGGGGGACGCGTCCGGTGCCAGCAGCGGGTGATCGTGGACAGGCAGACCGCGCGCCTCGGCGAGTGGAAACAGGGTCTGGCGACAGCGGGTGGTGGGACTCGAGAACAGACTCGCGATCTCGATTCCGCCCAGCGCCGCGACGAAACCGTGGGCCTGCTCGTGCCCGAGTGGGCTCAGCGGCCGCTCGGCGTCGGGGCCGTGCCACAGCTTCTTCTCGCCTGCATGGGAGTGCCGAACCAGGATTAACATTCTCACCTTCTCCCGGCGCAAGGATGGTCGTTGAAGACTCCCACGCGAGACGACAATTGGCCACCGCGACCTGAGAATCGAAATGCTCTGCGGGGTAGCGCACACACCCCGACCGTCAGGTACGGAGGGAAGTGCGGATCCCGTAGATCACAGCGCCGAGCCCGAGGACGATCACACCCGAGATCACCGAGGCGAAGGGGAGGAATGCGGCGAGAACGAGGCACCCGACGGCGCCGACGCCGGCAACCAGCCGCGACCACGGTTTCGAGGACAGGGTCCAGGCCGATGCGTTGGCGATCAGGTAGTAGACCAGCACCGCGAACGAGGAGAACCCGATGACGCCGCGCAGATCCGCTGTCGCGGAGAGGAGCGCCACCACCACACCGACCGCCAGCTCGGCTCGGTAGGGCACCGCGAACCGGGGGTGGACGGCGTCGAGTAGACGTGGCAGGTGGCCGTCCCGCGACATCGCGAACGTGGTCCGTGACACCCCGAGGATCAGGGCGAGCAGCGAGCCGAGCGCGGCGATCACCGCAGCCACCCGGACCACCGGCTCGAGGCCCCCGAACCCCGCAGCGGCAACGGCCTGCGCGAGCGGGTCCGTCGCGGCCGCGAGTGCGTCGGCCCCGAGCGCCGTCAGGACGGCGATCGCGACGCACAGGTACACGACGAGCGTGATCGTCAGAGCGATGGGTATCGCCCGGGAGATGGTCCGGGCCGGGTCCTTCACCTCCTCGCCGAGCGTGGCGATCCGGGCGTACCCGGCGAACGCGAAGAACAGGAGGCCGGCGGCTTGCAGAACTCCGGCCACGCCGTGCCCGGAGGTGATCGCGAGGCCGTCGAATCCGGTATCGGAACCGGTCAGGCACACGACGACGACGACAGCGAGGATCGCGAGCACCGTGAACACGATGACCCGGGTGACCAGGGCCGACTTCTGCACACCCAGGTAGTTCACCGCCGTGATGGCGACGACGGCGATCACCGCGACGAGGTGCTCGCGGCCGGGCCAGGCGTAGGCGCCGACGGTCAGGGCCATCGCGGCACACGAGGCTGTCTTGCCGACCACGAATCCCCAGCCCGCGAGATACCCGAAGAACGGTCCCAGGCGTTCACGGCCGTAGACATAGGTGCCACCGGATTGCGGGTACAGCGCGGCGAGCCGGGCCGAGGAGTGGGCATTGCAGTACGCGATCACCGCGGCCACCGCCAACCCGACGAGCAGGGCGCCTCCGGCGGCGGCCGCGGCAGGCCCCAGCGCGGCGAAGATCCCCGCCCCGATCATCGACCCGAGGCCGATCATCACCGAGTCGAATACTCCCAGCCGCCGGCGCAACTGTGGCGTCGCGGTCGGGTGCGCGTCGTTGCCTTCCGAAATCTCGTCAGCGGCCATGCGTGGCAGTCTCCCCTTCGGACGTGCGAGTGTCGGGCACTCCAACGCTAGCGGTTGTCCGGAACTCGCACGTGAACCCCTCGGGGTCAAGCAGTTTCGGTGCGACGACGCCGCTCGCGGTCACGCCAGGGCTGCGTCGACCGTGGCGAGTGGGTGCGGGCATCGCGTGTAAAACATCGATAAGCGCTGGAAGGGGTGATTTCCGCCAACCGCTCGGACCATAATTGTTTCATCGGGAAAATGGCTACACCGAAATCATGTGTAACCCGAGAATCATCGGCCGGTGAGGCGCCGGGCGACAATCGAATCAAAGGTGACATCAGATGAACACGTTCGCGTTGCGCACGGCGATTACCTCGGCCGCGATCGCCGCCTGTTTTGCGCTCGGTTCGGGCGTCGCGGCGGCGGCACCGGCATTTCATGGGGACCCGAGCACACCCGGCTCGCAGCTCCACGTCCACGCCGACCCCAACACGCCCGCCGACAACAACAGTTACCAGTGCGGGGCGATCGGCGTCGGCGGTGCCGGGGTCGGATCGAACGCTCCCGGACAAAGTGGGCAACTCAACGGCGTCTTCTTCGGCAGCGGCCCCGTCCAGGGTGGTTGCATCGGGAATGACGGGTCGGTGCACTTCCCGTCCGGACGTGCCGAGTAGTACGGCCTGATCCGCACCTGGGCCGTCCGCTACGTTGCGCCCTGATTCGACATCTGTCAATATCGACGCATGTCGAATCAGGAGTTGTCGGACGGTGGCGCGTGTTGCTCGCCGCTCGCGCGTGAACCATTGACCGAGGACTGGGCCGGGGATCTGGCCCGGATGTTCAAGGCCCTCGGCGATCCGGTGCGCCTGCGCCTGCTGAGCCTGATCGCCAGCCACGCCGGCGGTGAAGCCTGCGTGTGCGACATCTCCGAGTCGTTCGACTTGTCGCAGCCGACGATCTCGCATCACCTGAAGGTGCTGCGCGCCGCCGGCCTGCTGGACTGCGAGCGACGCGGCACCTGGGTGTACTACTGGGTGATCCCGTCGGCGCTGCAGCAGCTGTCCGCTGTGTTGCTGACCGAGAGCGGCCCCGCCGTGCCGTCCCCGACGTGCGCCGAGGCGCAGCTATGAGCGGGCCAACCACGACCGAACACCCGGCCGTCGTCGGGAAGCTTTCCACCCTGGACCGGTTCCTGCCCGTGTGGATCGGCGTCGCCATGGTCGCCGGACTGCTCCTCGGCCGGATGATCCCCGGCCTGGGTGATGCCCTGTCCGCGGTGGAGATCGACGGCATCTCGTTGCCGATCGCCCTCGGCCTGCTGATCATGATGTACCCGGTGCTCGCCAAGGTCCGCTACGACCGACTCGACACCGTCACCGGCGACCGCAAACTGCTCATCGGATCATTGGTGCTGAACTGGGTGCTCGGACCCGCCCTGATGTTCGCCCTGGCCTGGCTGCTGCTGCCGGATCTGCCGGAGTACCGCACCGGTCTGATCATCGTCGGCCTGGCCCGCTGCATCGCCATGGTCATCATCTGGAACGACCTCGCCTGCGGTGACCGCGAGGCCGCCGCCGTGCTGGTCGCGATCAACTCGGTGTTCCAGGTGATCATGTTCGCCGCGCTCGGCTGGTTCTACCTGTCCGTGCTACCCGGCTGGCTCGGCCTCGAGCAGACCACCATCGACACCTCCCCGTGGCAGATCGCGAAGTCGGTGCTCATCTTCCTGGGCATCCCGTTGGTTGCCGGCTACCTCACCCGCCGCTTCGGCGAAAAGGCCAAGGGCCGCACCTGGTACGAAACCAAGTTCATCCCGAAGATCGGGCCCTGGGCGCTGTACGGGTTGCTGTTCACGATCGTGATCCTCTTCGCGCTGCAGGGCGACCGGATCACGTCCCAGCCGTGGGACGTCGTCCGGATCGCGGTCCCGCTGCTGGCGTACTTCGCGATCATGTGGGGCGGCGGCTACGCGCTCGGCGCCGTCATGGGCCTGGGCTACGAGCGCACCACCACTCTCGCGTTCACCGCCGCGGGCAACAACTTCGAACTCGCCATCGCCGTCGCCATCGCCACCTACGGCGCGGCGTCGGGGCAGGCCCTGGCCGGTGTCGTCGGACCGCTGATCGAGGTCCCTGTCCTCGTCGGGCTGGTTTATGTGTCGCTCGCACTCCGTTCCCGGTTTCGCGCGTCCGCTACGGAAGGTTCGCCGTCATGACCAGGCCCAGTGTGCTGTTCGTCTGCGTCCACAACGCCGGCCGCTCCCAGATGGCCGCCGGATTCCTGGCCCACCTCGCCGGTGATCGGATCGAGGCTCGCTCAGCCGGGTCCGCGCCGGCCGAGACCGTCAATCCGGCAGCGGTCGAGGTCATGGCCGAGATCGGGATCAACATCTCCGACCAATCCCCGAAGATCCTCACCCCCGACACGGTCGAAACCTCCGACGTGGTGATCACAATGGGCTGCGGCGACGCCTGCCCCGTCTTCCCCGGGGTCAGCTACCGGGACTGGGCGCTCGACGATCCGGCAGGCAAGGGCGTCGACGCGGTTCGTCCGATCCGCGACGAGATCAAGGCGCGAGTCGAAGCGCTGATCGCCGAACTCGTCCCCGCCACCGCCTGAGACGCGAACCGGCACCGAGTCGCGGTCGAGTGACTAGGGTCGATCCGTATGACCGCACTCAACGCTGTCGGACGTGTCGGCGCCACCGTCCTTGCGACCCTCGCGATCTCCGGCTTCCTGGCGTCGGGGACCGCGACAGCCGCACCGAGCACGGTTCCGTTCCAGGTCGACCCCGTCATCCCGCTCGTCGACTTGCCCACGCCCCGACTCGCCGCGACCGTCGGCGAACAACCAGGCGCCGCAGTGTTGCACGTGCGCCGCACTCCGGGGGACGGAAACCCGCACTTCGCGGTCGTCCACTGGGTGAGTCTCGGCACGGGTGCGTCCGGATCCGCAGCGTTCCCGACGCTGGATGCGCAACCCGTCACCATTCGTCCGGGCTCCGGTCAGGTCCTCGCATTCGTCGACCCGCAGGCGATCGGAACACCGGGCTTCGGGACCTTTTTCGTTCCCTGACACCTGGCTGACGGTCAGATCGCGGTCTCCTGCGCCGACAGGGCCATCCACGTGCCGTTCTGCTTGACGAACACGTCGGTGAAGCGTTCCCGGGCCAGCACATTGCCCGACTCGGTGAGGGTGTTGACGCCGTGGATCACGGCGGTGTCGCCGACGATGTCGACGGTCTGCTCGGTGGCATTCATCGTGAACGTCACCGGAACGATGCTCGCGATCTCCTCGTCACGACCGAGCAGTGTGCCCTCGCTGGTGATGTGCTTGAAATCGGGACTCAGGATCGATTCGATCGTGTCGCGGTCGCCGGCAGTGATGGCCGTCAGCCACCTCGCTTCCTGAGCGAGAACCGCGTCCTGCTCCTCGGTGGCGCTGACCGATGCCGATGCCGTCGCCGACACCGACGCCGTCTCGGTCGTGTCGCCGCCGCATCCGGCCAATCCACCGAACACCACTATCGCGACGACGACGCCGATCGCTTTTCGTGTCATACCGTCTCCAGGTGGGCCGCGGCTTTCGGTCTCTCACAACAGTGGCACACCCCGCCCCGCGCGCGCCGACGATTCGGTAGCGTCGCAGTCGTGGCTCCAGCTCGTTCGGGATGACCGAACCTGACCGCGTAGGGGAGCTGACACCGCTACCGCTCGATCACCGACACCGTATCGTCGGCGACGTTGACGACGTAGGCGGTGTGGCTGGTCGGGTCGACGGCCACACCCTGCGGACCGCTCCCGACCGGGACGGTGTCGGTGACGGTGCGGGTCTCGGTGTCGATCACGGACACCGACCCGTCATCCATGTTGGTGACGTAGGCGGTGTCCGCCGATGGGTCGACGGTCGCCCCGTAGGGTTGCTTCCCGACTCGCAGTGTGTCTGTGACGGTGAGGGTTTCGAGGTCGAGCACCGACACCGTACCGTCGTCTGCATTCGGCACGAACGCCGTCCGGGTCGAGGGATCGACTGCGACGTCGTGAGGACTGCGGCCGGCGGCGATCGTGTCTGTGACGGTGAGGGTTTCGGCATCGATCACCGACACGACCCCGCCCGGCCCCGTCGTCGCGACGTACAGCGCGTGGGTGGACGGATCGACGCCCATTCCCCCGGGTCGGTCCCCGACCTCGACGGTGGCGGAGACGGTGCGGGTTTCGGTGTCGATGACGGACACCGAACCGTCTTCGACGTTGGCGACGTAGAGGGTGTGGGTCAACGGATCCACCTCGATGCCCTGGGGTAGGGCACCGACGGGGATGGTGGCCGTGACGGCCCGGGATGCGATGTCGACCACCGACACCGCTCCCTCGGCCAGGCTCGTCACGTACGCGGTGTGGGTGGACGGATCCACCGCCACCCCGCTCGGTGCCCGGCCCGCCTCGATGGCACTGATGCCGCCGTCGGCGTCGATCAGCGACAACAAGTCGTCACCGCTGCTGGTGACATAGGCGGTACCGGTGGACGGGTCCACCGTCACATCGAGGAGTGGCCCCTTTCCGACACTTGCTGTGGCCGTGACCGTGGGTTTTCCCAGCGGGGCATCCTCGACGGCGGAGTCGCTACTCGATTGCCCGCACGCCGCCACGGTCAGGAGCATCGCGGCCATCGCAATCCAGGCCGCTCGCCTACGTGGCCGAGGAGCTCCGAACATTCCGTCCACGACGTCTCCTGTCGACTCGGATCACCCGTAGTCGCCATTCTGTCACCGTCAACGGTGCGGAATGTCCGAGTCGGCCGACCGGAACTCCTGCAAGGACGACACTTCAGACCGCTCCTGCTCGGTCGATGCTCATGCCGCGGGTTTCACGAGCACCGAGCATGACGGGCCCGAGGCACACGAGGAAGATCGCGCAGATGAGCCAGAACGGTGCGCTCGTTCCCAGCTTGTTCTGGATGAAGGGGATCGATGCGACGACGAGGACTCCACCGAAGCACCTGCTCGCGGATTCCACGAATCCGGCGGCGGTACCCCTCGCATGGGTGGGGAATTGTTCGGACGTGAACAGCTTGGTGAAAGGAACCAGACCCGTGCAGAAGAACGCGCTGACAAACCCGCACGTGACAGCGAGTGCAACGTTCTGAGACAGTGCGAGCGCACTGAATCCGAAGATGGCGCCGACGCTGTAGAGGAGAAAGGTCTTCTTGCGGCCGAGCCTGTCGGCGAACTGTCCCACCGCGATCGCCCCCACCGCGCCGGCAATGATGATTCCGATGGTGGTGACCAACGCTCCCTGGGTTGTCATCCCCATATCCGCGTACATGACCGAGGCGTAGACCAAGAGCACATAGGCGCCCGCGCTTGCGCCGGCGCAGATCAGCAGGCACAGCATGAATCTGCCGAGCAACGGCCTGCGAAACAGATCGGCTGTCCCGCTTCCCCGTTCGGCGCCGGACTCGTACTCGGCGCGCACGACGGTGGCGATCTCGGGGTGTACGAGGTCATTCTCGTGGTGGTACCCGGCCTCGCGTTCCAACTGCTCGACCAGTGCGCGCGCTTCGTCTGTGCGGCCCTTCAGCAGCAGCCACCGAGGGCTTTCGGGCAGATTCCGGTAGATCAGCGGCACCGCGAGGATCGGCAGGCCACCGAGGAGGAACAGGATGCGCCAGGCCAGATCGACCGGCAGATGACCGACCATGACGAGGGCCGCCGCCTGCGGGACCAGATAGCTCAGCGCGAGCACCGCGGACGCCGCCGCGATCATTCGGGCGCGGGACCGGGTACCGAGTAGTTCGGAGAGCATGAGGTACGGAATGGGAAAGACCGCACCCAGTGCGAGTCCACCGAGAACCCGCATCGCCATGATCCACCCGACGTCCGCCGACACTGCACACAGGGCAGAGAACAGCGAGAACAACGAAACACCGCAGAGCAGGACACTTTTACGGCCGTACCGGTCGATGATGCGACCGGCGAGGGCTGCCCCCACGATGATGCCGCCGGTGGACGCGATCCCGAGCTGAGCGGTTCCCTGAGCCGTCAGACCCCAGGGCTCCTTCACGAGCAGCAAGATCGGGCCGATGACCCCCGTTTCGAATCCTTCGGCGACCCAGATGACCGTCACGAGTGTGGTTGTCAGCAGAGCTGTCCTGGTCATCGGCAGACGGTCGAGACGCGACAGCAGGTTGGCAGTCACCATGACATCTGGTACCGCAGTGGTTTTGTCCATGACGAACCTCCTTGGGTGTATTCGGAGTCGACGAAGTCGAAAGATGCGGAACCGGGCGCAGATTCAGTGATGGGTCAGTCGGTGCCGAGGATCATCACCATGTACGCGGACATGACCATCCCGCCGGCCTGGACCAGACAGGTACGCGCATCCGGAACCTGGCGTGCGGCGCATTCGCCGCGTAGCTGACGGACGGCCTCGATCATCAACTGCATTCCGAACTGACCGGAATGATTGAATGAGAGCCCTCCACCGGAGGTGTTCAGCGGAAATGCCCCGCCGGGAGCTATTCGCCCGCCTCCGACGAATGCGCCGGCACCGCCTGGTTCACAGAACCCGAGCCCTTCGAGCGCGACGAGCACGTTGATGGTGAAGGCGTCGTAGATCTGGACGACGTCGATGTCCTGCCGGTCGAGCCGCGCCATCGCGAGTGCGTCGTCGGCGATCTCACGTAGCGCTCCGTTGTCGAGCCAGTCCTCCGTACCGAGCGGGGTCATGTGATGTCGGTAGGTATCACCGAAACCCCGAATCGACACCGGTTTCTGCGCCAGATCGGCGGCACGTCCCGCGCTCGTCAGAATCATGGCACCGGCACCGTCGTTGATCTGACAGATGTCGAGCTTGCGGAGTGGGTCGGCGATGACCGGTGACGCGAGATAGTCCTCCATGGTCAGGGGTTCCCGCCGCGCCGCGTTCGGATTGAGCTGCGCCCACCGGCGAGCCGCGAGGGCTACCTCCCCGAGATGCTCTGGAACGCAGCCGAACCGGCTCGCGTACAGCTGGGCCAGCATGGCGTAGTACCCGACCGGATTGAGCATGCCGTACGGCGTCGCGAACTGGCCCATCGGTGAGCGCGGGTCCTGGACGACGCCGCCCCGCGCGCGACTCTTGTCCAAATGCTGTGTGCTGCCGTAGGCGACGAGGGCGACCTCGCACAATCCTGCGTCGATCGCCGCCATCGCGTGGACCAGATGGGTGATGTTGGACTGGCCGCCGACCACCGTGTTGTCGACGTACCGGGGGTGAATGTCCAGGTACTCCGCCACGAGCAGCGCGTTCGCGCGGTCGTCCCAGTGCGCGAAGACCCCGTCGATGTCGGCCGGGCCGAGTCCGGTCTCGAGCATCGCCGAGCGGGCGGCCCGGCATTGCAGCGACAGCGCCGTGGCACCGGCCGGCGCCTTGCCCAGACCGGCCTCACCGACCCCGACGATGGCGTACCGCCCCGCCAGTGCTCTGTTGTCCGCCATCTCTCAGTCCGCCCGCAGGTGTGCGGCGATGATCTTGGCGCGGACGTCCTTCTTGAGGACCTTGCCGACCGCGCTGCGCGGCAGCGACTCCCAGAACTCGACCTGCTTGGGGGTCTTCATGCTGCCGAACCGGTTGCGGCACATCTCGATTATGTTCTCGGCGGTCGCCTCGGACTCCGACTTCAGTTCGATCACCGCGGTGAGCCGCTCACCCCAGTCCTCGTCGGGAACGCCGACCACCGCACAATCCTGAACGGCGGGATGCGACCAGATCAGCTGCTCGATCTCGCTGGGGTAGATGTTGAAACCGCCGGAGATCACCACGTCTTTCGTCCGGTCGACGACATAGAGGTATCCGCTCTCGTCGAAGACCCCGATGTCTCCGGTGTGGTGCCAGCCGAAGCGGTGGGCTTCGGCGTTGGCCTCGGGATTGTCGAGGTACCCGGGACAGACCAGCTCACCTCGGACGACGATCTCCCCGCGCTCACCGGCCGGGACGACGTTGCCGCCCTCATCCATCAGCGCCACCTCACAGGCCCCGGTCGGCCGGCCTGCCGACGCGAGGTGCTTCACACCCGCGGGATCGTCACGGAGGTAGTGATCCTGCCGAGACAGGCACGTGATCACGCCCGGCGCCTCGGACTGACCGTAGAACTGGACGAAGACCTGACCCCACAGCCTCAGTCCTTCTTCGAGTTTGTCGACGGACATGGGTGCGGCGCCGTAGATGACGTACTCGAGGGAGGAACAGTCACGTGTGTGGGCGTCGGGATGCGCCAGGATCCGGTAGATCATCGTCGGCGGTAGGAACAGGTGCGTGACGTGCTCGCGTTCGATCAGTTCGAGCACGGTGGCGGGATCGGTCGACGGCGCGATCACATTGCGGGTGCCGAAGGCCGAGAGCCCCATTGCCGTTGCTCCCGCAGCGTGGGTCAGCGGCGCAACCACCAGATGCACCGGATCCTTCGCGGGTGCGGTGAACTGGTTGGCGATCCGGTAGGCGGCGAGCAGACAGCGGTGGCTCTGCATGATGGCCTTCGGGCGGCCGGTGGTGCCGCCGGAGGACTTGATCAGCGCAATGTCGTCGAGGCCTCGTCGAGTGTTGCAGGTCTGTCCGCTGTGCTCCCGCTTCCAGGCCTCGGTGCTGAGCCCTGCCGCAGAGTGCTCGCCGAACGCGATGCAGGCGGTGAGCGTGGGTACTTCGGACCGGATCCGGTCGATGTGGGGGAGGTACTGCTCGTGGTACACCAGCGCCGACATCTCCGTGAATCGCATGAACCAGATCAGGTCCTCGATCTGGTCGCGGGCGTTGAGTGGCACATAGGTGGCGCCCGCGCGCAGGATCCCGAGCATCGCGACGAAGCCGTCGGGATGGTTGGGGGACAGAATTCCGATCCTGCTGCTCGCCAGCCCTTCCCGGGTCAGTCCGTGCGCGATCGCGTGCGACGCGACGACGACGTCCCGGTAGCTGAGCCGCAGTGTGTCGGACTGCAGAAACGTTCGGTCCGGGTACCGGGCAGCACCCGTGTCGAAGTAGTCGGTGATCATCGGTCGTCCACCTCTGTCAGAGTGAATTGGGGAAGGATCGTCTCGGCGCTGATCCGTTCGAAGCGCACTTCGACGCGGGCACCGACGCGGATGCGATCGATCGGGCAGTCCACGATGTTGGTCAGCAAGCGCACACCCTCGTCGAGTTCGATGACGGCCACGGTATAGGGAACCTTGTCGGCCATCGACGGATTGGCGGGAACCCGGCAGATCGTGAAGGTGTAGATGGTTCCCGCTCCCGCCGAGTCCACCCATTCGAGGTTCTCGGAGAGGCAGACCGTGCAGAAGGCGCGGGGGTAGAACTGATGACGCCCGCACTGCTCGCACCGTTGGACCACCAGGCGTTCCTCCCGGGCCGCATCCCAGTACGCCTCGGTCTCGGCGGTGGGCCGGGGTTCCGGCCGTACCGGGGTGTCAGCCATTGGCCCGCAGTTCGAGGCCGGGAGCCACCAGGCGCACGGTGTGCTTGCTCCGCATCCGACCGAGTCCGGCCACCAGCTCCACGATCGACTGCTGGACGGAGAAGGTGTCCTCGACCGGGACGAGTGCGTCGATCTTCTGGTCGCCGTACATGTACCGCAGGATCATGTCGTCCGGCGACAGGTGGCCGTACCGTCTGCGCAGTTCCGGCAGGATCGGGTCGAGTTGTGGCGGTGTCTCGGAGATGTCGCACGACCCGTTGTTCATCACGAGATCCTTGACGTTGTCGTCGACGGGCAGCGGCAACGCACCGAAGTATCCGCACACGTACTTCTTCACCTCGTCCGGAACCACGGCGTAGCGCTCGGGGTTCAGGACATTCATGACGGCCTGGGCGGCGACGATGGCGGGGAACGGCGTAGCCATGACCGGGGAACCCAATTCCTCACGGACCCGGCCGATCTCCTCGATCACCGCCGGCAGTCTGTCGGAAATTCCTGCGGCCTTCAGCTGAGCCTCGAGGTTCGTCATGGCGCCACCGGCGTACTGCGTCTGGTAATTGGCGGGGTCGTACTCCGCGGGGACTCCGACGGGGTAGTCCAGTTGCGCGGCGAGCTTGCCCAGGTAGTCGCCGACCTCGTCGAGTGATCGGTCGTCGACGTCGACATCGAACCCCAGTGCACGCAGATCCCGGGCCATCGTCTGAGCCGACGGCAACGAGTTGCCGTTGGCCAGCGGATCGACGGCGGTCAGGATTTGATCCGCTCCGTACACGGCCGCTTCGAGCGCGACCTGCGGACCCATCCCGGTCAAACAGTGCGTGTTCAGCTCCAACCGGGTCTCGCCGATCGCCGCCCGCAGCGCCGGTACCAGCGTCCGGGTGCGTTCGACGGTCAGGCTGCCACCCGCGTCGGCAAGAGAAATCGTGTCCACGCCGAACCGGTCGATGACCTCCCGTGCCTGCCGGACGTAGAAATCGTCGTCGTAACCCGGTGCGAGGTTGAACACGAGAGCAATCGTGACCTTCGCGCCGAGCCGCTTCGCGATGCGGATCCCGGGTGCCACGTTGTCCCACGAATGCAGGGAGTCGAGGACCGCGAAGTCACGGATCCCGTTGACGAACATCCGCTCGACGAACAGCTCGTTGATGTCGTCCGGCTGCGGGTAGAAGCCGTGCAGCAGGTTGCTGCGGACCGCCGCACGTAGCGGAGCCGTCGAGATCCGGTCAGCGAGCAGCCGCACCCGTTCGAACGGGTCCTGATTCAGGAACAGAACTCCCGCGTCGAAGCCGACCATCGCGATGGCCTCGACGGCACCGAATCCCGCGTCGGCGATCCTGCTCGCGATGGGCAGCATGTGTTCGGTGCGCATCCGGGTCGCCCACAGGCACTGGTGCGCGTCCCGGAGCGTGCCGTCGGTGAGGGCGATCGTCCGGCGCCGACCCGTCCGGGCGAATTCGGCCTCGACGAGGTGACGAAGGTTGGTGAGCACGGTGATTCACCCTTCCTGTTGCAGATGGATGCGGAGACCGGGCGCGGACACGGTCAGCGTGGCGTAGCGACCGGCCCGCTCGAGCAATCCACGGGTGAGGCTTTCGTAGGGTGTCAATGCTTCGTAGGGCTGCACGTCCACTCTCCGCGGGACGGTCGCGACCGTGACTCCCGCTATCCACGCGAGCAGAACGTCCTCATCGGCAGCGAGATCTGCTTCGATTGTCGGGGAGTCAGATTCGGACGTCAGCAACGAGCCGACACGTTCCTGGAGGTCGACGCGTTGGTCACCGTTCACCGTGCCGTACACGCCCTGCAGCAACCTGCGCAGAACCGGCCGGAGGGTCTCGTACCTCTGCTCCCCACCGAAGTGGCACATCGCCTGCTCGGCGATCGCCCGGGCGAAGGGGGGCACCATCGGCGGCGAGCCCATCTCACGGCGCACGGCCGCGCATTCGGCGGCAAACTCGTGCAGGTCGGCCCACCGTCCACGCTCACGCAGGGCGCTCCGCACGTCGGCCGCCACCTCACCCGGCAGCTGATGGACGTACGTCGCCAGATCGAACGGCCACGGGGTTGCCGCGGGAAAGCCTTCCTGATCGGCGATCCCGGCGAGGATCGCATCGGCGGACAGCAGAGCGTCGAGGTCGGGCAGACCCTGAACGTCGTCGCGTCGCAGGACGCGGATCAACGACGGCAGCGACGGAAGGGAGGCGCCGTTGGCGACCGACGGCAGTGCGGTGTCGATGCCGCGGACGCCGAGCCGGCCGGCCTCGAGGGCGACGACGGTTCCGAGTGCGGTGTGGCACCGGGTGTGCAGGTCGAGGGGAGTGTCACCGAGCGCCGACACCAGTGCCGGGACAAGGGTGCGCGCCCGGTCCGGTGTCAGGACTCCGCTCTCGTCTCGCAGCATCACCCGGTCGGCGCCGGCAGCGATGAGAGATGCGGCGCGCTCCGCATAGGTTTCGTCGGACACGCCGTCATCGGCTGTATAAGGAAGCGCGGCAATGGCGGTCAGCCCCGCCGTGGTGGCAGATTCCAGAGCGGCCTTGAGGCGGACCAGGTCCAGCAACGGATCCAGCAGGACCACCTGCCGCAGGCCCGCAGCTGCCAGTGCCGTCAGCCAGCCGTCGACCGCCGTGGGTCCGAGGACGTCGGCACCCGGCCGCCCATGCCCGGTCAGCAGGTTGACGGTGGCCCGCAACGGAACGGGGCCGTAGTGCCGATGGGCGAGTTCCACCCGCTGCAGCGGGTGTTCGTCGCGGGCCAGGCATTCGTCCAGCATCGCCGGGCTCAGCACCTCGACCGCAGCGAGGCCGCTGGACGACAGCGCGGCGGCGGGTGCGAGGACCATCCGATTGTCCAATGCACCCGCCCATACCGCGGCCTGACCGTCGGTCAGGCTGGTGTCGGTGAAGGTGATCTGATGGTTGCTCATGCCGATGCTCCCGCCTCGGTGAGGGACTGGCGAAGGAAGGTGTCCTCGACCCATCTGGTGGTGACCGCTCCCGCGGCGAAGTCGGGGTGAGCGAGCACCGAGTGGTGGAACGTGGCGGTGGTCGTCGGACCGGTGACCGTCAACTCGGACAGGGCGGTGCTCATCTTCTGAATCGCCTCGGCTCGGGTGGGGGCGTGCACGATGATCTTCGCGAGAAGTGAGTCGTAGTACGGCGAGACCGTGTATCCCGAGTAGCAGTGGGTGTCGACCCGAACGCCCGGCCCGCTCGGTGGTCCCCACTCCTCGACCAACCCCGGACTGGGGAAGAAGCCGCGATCGGGGTCTTCGGCGTTGATGCGGCACTCGATCGCATGACCGTCCAGGATCACCTCGTCCTGTGTGAAGGACAACGGTAGCCCGGACGCGATACGAATCTGTTCGGCCACCAGATCGCGCCCGCTGATCATTTCGGTGACGGGATGCTCGACCTGGATGCGGGTGTTCATTTCCAGGAAGTAGTAGCTGTTGTCGCGGTCGTCGACCACGAACTCGACGGTGCCCGCACCGACGTAGTCCACGTTCCGGGCGAGGCGGACCGCGCTCTCGCCCATCGCTTCCCGTTCGCTCTCCCCGAGTACAGGCGAGGGCGCCTCCTCGATCAGCTTCTGATGCCGCCGCTGCGTCGAACACTCTCGCTCACCGAGGTGGACGACGTTGCCGAACTGATCACCGATGACCTGGATCTCGATGTGCCGTGCGCGTTCGATGAACTTCTCGACGTACAGGGTGGGATCGCCGAAGGCCGATTGGGCTTCCGACGACGCGGACCTGAACAGTTCCGGGAGTTCCGCCGCCGACCCCACGACCCGCATGCCGCGGCCCCCGCCGCCCGCGGTCGCCTTGATCAGCACCGGAAACCCGATCTCCGTGGCAATCGCCAGAGCCTCGTCCGGATCGGACACTGCCCCCGAGCCGGGCACACAGGGAACCCCGGCCTCCGATGCCAGGCCCACCGCCGTGATCTTGTCGCCCATGCTGTCGATCGACTCGGGTGTCGGGCCGATGAAGATCAGGCCGGCGTCGCGGCAGGCACGGGCGAACGACGCTCGTTCGGACAGGAATCCGTAGCCGGGATGGACCGCGTCGCAACGGGTCCGCTTCGCCGCCCGGATCAGCAGGTCCGCGCGGAGGTAGCTGTGGGTCGGCTGCGGCGGACCGAGGACTACGACCTCGTCGGCCATCCGCGCGGCCAGGCTGTCGACGTCCGCGTCGGAAACCCCGACCACGGTCTCGACGCCGAGGTGACGGCACGCCCGGATGATGCGGACCGCGATCTCGCCGCGATTGGCGACGAACACTCTCCGGATGTCGTGCCGAACGACTGGGATGTCGTCGGTCATGCTGCGGCCTCCGCGTCGGTGGGATCGACGATCATCAGGATCTGCTCGTGCTCGACGGCCTGACCGTGCTCGACGAGGATCGAATGAACGCGGCCCGCTGTCGGCGTCGGGACCGAGTTGAACATTTTCATCACCTCGATCAGGCAGAGTGTCGCGGATGCCTCGATCTGCTGACCCTCTTCCACGAACGGCGGCTGAGTCGGTGCCGGCGTGCGGTAGAACGTGCCCGGCATGGGTGCCCGGATGGCGATCATCCGATCCGGGACTTCGGCGAGTGCCGGGCTGCTCACGGTGACCGAGGCGGCCGGCGCGGGCGGCGGCGTCACGGCCGGGGCGGGGGCCGGGGTGGCGGGGGCGGTCGTCGGCGCCAGGGCTTCGACCGGCAGCGCACTCGTCGGCGCGGCGCCCGGTTTACGCGCCTGCAGGACGACGTCGCCGATCCGGAGGTCCAGCGAATCGAGATGCTCTGCGGTGTCGAGTAGTTCAAGGATGCGTCGGACGTCTGCGTGTTGGAGATTCATGGTCTGCTCCTCGTAAGTGGCGTTCGCGATGAGGTGTCGGTCAGGCCCGCATGGTGCGTGCGGTCGTGCCGAGCTGTGCGGGCAGGATTCGGTAGGCCTGACGTACCCATTCGCACAGCATCGGACGGGTGTCGCGGGGGTCGATGACGTCCTGGATTCCGAACCTTTCCGCAGTTCGGAACGGGTTCTCCACGGGTTGGAACCGCGCGTAGAGTTCGGCACGGAGCGTGTCCGGGTCATCACTTTCGGCCAGGGTGCGCCGGTAGGCGGCCTCGACGCCGCCCTCGATGGGGATCGATCCCCAGTGCGCCGTCGGCCAGGCGAGGCGCCGGTTGATGCTGCCACCACCTATCGGCCCGTAGGCGGCGCCTGCCAGCCCGTAGGCCCGACGCACGAACAGCGAGAGCCAGGGGACGCGAGCCTGCTCGAGGGCCATGGCCGTCCTGATGCCCTTGCGGAGGGTGCCCTTCTGCTCGGCGTCGCGGCCGACAAACGTCCCGGGCTGGTCGATCAGGTTCACCACCGGCAGGTGGAACGTGTCGGCCATGTCGACGAACCTGGTGATCTTCTCCGCGGAATCGACGGTCAACGATCCGCCGAGCCACCTGGGATCGTTCGCGAGGACCGCCACGGTGTGACCGTCGAGACGGGCGAGCATCGTGATCTGAGACTGTCCGAAATACCGTCCGATCTCGAACAGGCTACCGTCGTCGAAGACCGAGGCCAGCAGCGTGCGCATGTCGTACGAATACTGCTTGATTTCCGGGATCGTCGTGGACAGGGCCTCGTCACGACGATCCACCGGATCGGCGCAGGCCCTCACCGGAGGGAGCTCGTGAACGCTCGACGGAAGGTACGACAGGAATCGGACGACGTCGTCGAGTGCCTCGAACTCGTCGGCCGCCTCGTTGTCGACGACACCCGATGCACGCGCATGCACACCCGCGCCGCCGAGCTCGGCGTTGGTGACGTCCTCGCCCACCGCCTTCTTCACGACTGCCGGTCCACCCGCGAACAGGTAGGAACCCTCGGCGGTCATGATCGACAGGTGACTCGCGCACACCCGGACCGCGCCGAGGCCTGCGGCCGCGCCGAGCGCGACGCCGACGACGGGAACTGTGGCCAGCAACTCCACCATCGGCCAGTGCGGGTATCCCGGAATCTTGGTGGCGGACATCTGCTCGAGGAGGTTGACGCTCCCGCCGGCGGTCTCGACCAGCCGGATCACCGGCCACCGGTACGTCAATGCCAAACGCTCTACGTACTGCCATTTTTCGGGGTTGGTCGCCTCCGACGATCCCCCTCGGACTGTGAAGTCCTCGGCGACGACGATGACGTCCCGACCGTCGATCTTCGCCTGCCCGCACACGACATTCGACGATTCGACCGAGATCAGCTGCCCGCGTTCGTCGTAGCGGGCCGATCCGGTCATCATGCCGATCTCGCGCCACGATCCGTCGTCGACGAGCCGTTCGATGCGTTCGCGCGCCGTCAGTCGGCCGCGCGCGTGTTGGCGCTCGATCTTGTCCGGGCCGCCCATCGCCAGAGCGAACTCACGGCGCTTGGCGATCTCCGCTTCGAACCACGGCCGGCCGGTGCTGTCCGCTGCGCTGGTGCCGACGGTCAGGACCGGGGCCGCCGCTCCGGATTCGATCTGGGTCATGACGAGATTTCCTTCTGTCTGGGATGACGGTCAGCGAAGCGCAGCGGCCGGCAGTACGTCCGCGAGGTGGGCGCGCACGTGGTGGGTGGAGCGGGCCACGAGGACGCCCGCATCGGCGAGCGCTGCACACTTTTCCTGCACGGTGGCTCCGTCGGCGCTGCGCGGCGCGTGCCCGAACGGCAGCGTCGTCGGGAGGGAATCTGCGGCACGCCCGGCCACCATCGCGATGACCGGCACGTCGATTCGTCCGTCTGCCACCGCGACTGCCAGGTCGATTTCCTGGCCGCCGGACGGTTCGCCGAACACCACCACAGCACGGGTGTTCGGGTCACTCGCGGCGAGTTCGACGCCTTCGGTGAGGGTCGTCCCGACCGCGGGCGTGCCGCCGATGGACATCTGCACGCTGGTTCCCCATCCCCAGTTGCGCATCAGCATCGCCAGTTCGGAGGCCATGCCGCCGCTGCGGGAGACGATGCCCACCGAGCCGGGCGCGAATCGCTGCCACGGTTCGTTACCGCCGGGGCAGCCGATTCGGCCCACGCCGGGGACGACGACACCTTGGGAGTTCGGGCCGATGACGTGGCAGTGGTGCTCTCGCGCGACCGCGAGTGCCCGGAGCCAGCGATGCTGCGGGATGTTCTCCGAGCTGACCACGATCAGTTCGACGCCCGCCTGTGCGGCTTCGACGACCGCATCCGCGGCGGCGTGCGGCGGCGCGTAGCTCATCGCGACCCGGGAGTCTGTCGCCGCCACGGCCTCGGCGACGGTGTCGAAGACCGGCACGCCGAGCACCGCGGAACCCCCCTTGCCGGGGGTGACACCGGCGGCCACGTCGACACCGGAATCGAGCATCCACCGCGTTTCCAGCTGCCCCTGCCTGCCCGTGATGCCCTGCACGAGAAGACCTGAACGGGCTTCGAGAAGCTCACGAATCATCGGACGAGTCCTTCCAGTTCCTGCGGCGACTGCTCCATCGCGGTCAGCAGTAGGTCGCATGCGTCTTCGAGTGAGGCCGCGCGATCCAGGACGAGAGCCCCGGGCAGACGCCGACGGAGGACGGCGTGCGCCTCCGCTTCGTGTGGGCCGGCCAGCCGGACGACGGTCGGCACCCGTGTGGAGTCGAATCCGGCCCGATCCGCGGCAGCAGCGAACTCGACCGCCACGTCGCGGGCATCGGCGAGACTCAGCACGGCGCCGCCGAACAGCACCCCGCGAAGCCCGGGGACGGAGAGCGCCGAACTGAACAGCGTCTGCAGCTTCGCGCTACCGGCACCCGGCGACGCGTCGAGGTAGCAGGCGGGACGGATACCGAGGTCGGTCAGGTAGTCCAGGGCGAGAAGCCCCGCACCGCCGCCGGTGATCATGCAGGCGACGTCGCCGTCCAACTCGAAGAACTTGATGCCCGCCCTGTTCGGTTCGGCGGCGTCGGCCTCGCGGACTGCCAGTTCGCGTGGGGTGGGTGCGCGGTCCACGACGGGGTCGGCATCCACCAGTGCCGACGGACGGAGTGCCTGTGCGTCGGGATGACCGTGGGGGTCGAATTCGACCGCCACACCGACGGCGACCAGTCGCTGACCGTCCCAGCGGAACGGGTTGACCTCGACGAGGACGGCCTCCGCACTGCAGAAGGCGCTCCAGAGAACCTGAAGCGCATCACCGATCGCACTGCGCAACCGAGGGTCCGACACGGCGGCCCGGTCGAGCAGGCCGGCGACCGCGTGGTCGTCGGGGCCTTCCGCCAGGCCGACCGTCACGGCAGCCGCCTGGTGCGCATCGAATCCGACTCCACCGGTGGCGGCGGCGCGCACGACAGCACCACGAGTCGTCTCGTCCAGGGCGATGGAGAGGTAGCACTCCTCGCCCTCGACGAATTCCTCCACCACCGCGGGCGCACCGCTCCGAAGAGTTGCGGTGACGGCGGAGGACAGCTCGTCCCGGGACCTGCAGATGTGCACGAGGCCGGCGAGGCCCTTGCCGCTGCCGGCGATGTCCGGCTTCACGACCCACGGCGGGCCGAACGCCGGCCCGTCCGGCAGAAGTTCGTGCTCATGCGTCACGACGACCAACTCGGGCGTCGCAAGGCCGACCCTGCGCAGCCATGGCATTGCGGCGCTCTCAGTGGCGCGGGGCATCGCGTCTCCTTCGTTTGGGGCCCTCCCCGGGCCTCTCGATTCGTTTCCCAGTGTGATCCGGGTAACTGATTCACGGAAGTGAGCGCAGGCGACCAGGGTGATTGCCATCATCGATCACTCGGGTCTAGGGTCGCGGCATGAGGTCGGAGCAGATGCGCTATCTGGAGGCCGCGGTCCGCCTCGGTTCGCTGCGCAAGGCCGCTCAGGAGGTGGGCATCGGGCAGCCGACCCTCAGCCAGCAGATCCGGCGCCTCGAGGAGGACCTCAATGTCGTCCTCTTGATCCGCCGCGCCAACGGGGTTCTCCCCAGCGCGGAGGCCCGGATTCTGCTACCGCACATTCGGCAGGTGTTGCAGGCCGATCGCGCGCTCCGCGAGGAGGCGGGGCTGATCAACGGACTGCGCAGCGGCAGCGTGCGCCTGGGTGCCGTCACCACGGCCAGCCAGATACTGCTACCGAGAGTGGTTCCGCTCTACCGGAACTCGTTCCCCAACGTGCGCTTCTCGGTGTGGGAATCGGGCTCCCAGGGTGTGCGCGACAGCGTGACGAACGGCGAACTCGACCTCGGACTCGTCGTGAGGGCCAACGACCCGGCCTCCGACGCCAGCCTCACCGCAACCGATCTGATCTCCGACGAGGTCGTGCTGTGCGTGTCCCGGCGACATCCTCTGGCCGGCAAGTCGACAGTGGGAATTCAGGACCTCGCCGGCCAGTCCTGGGTGGTGTCCGCGCACGGTTTCGCCCTGCGGGAGTTGGTGGACACCGCGTTCGCACCGCCGGCACAGGACATCGTCTACGAGACGACGAACCCGCACACGAGCCTGCTCATGGTCGCGGCCCGGGTGGGCATCGCAATGCTGCCCCGGCACACGCTCCGCGACCACTGCGCCGACGAAGTTGTCACTCCGGCAACGGAATGGAATCCGCCTCAGTTGACCGTCTGCATGATCAGGCGGGCGGACACTCAGCCGGCACCGGCCGTGCGCAAACTCATCCAGGCTTTACGCGAGGTCAGCGCGGACTGGTCACGCGACCACCCGATCACCAGGTAACTGATCGCGCCATCGCCAGGGGATCATGCAGTCGCTTCTCGCCCTGATCTCACCCTTCGCCCTGCGATTCCACGACCCACGCCGCGATCTGCGCACGTGAATTGAATCCCAGCTTCGTCAGGAGATGTTCCACGTGCCCCTGTGCGGTGCGGGGCGAGATCACCAGCCGAGCGGCGATCTCCTTGTTGGTCAGCCCCTCGGCGATGAGGGTGGCAACCTCACGCTCCCGCTTCGTCGGTGCAGGCGACGGACCGGCGGACGTCGGAGAGGGCGAAATCTGCTCGCCCAGCGCGTAGGCGACGGCTGCGTCGAAACCGAGTGCCGTGCCCCTTCTGCGGGCCGCGGTGAAGGCCTGCTCACTCATCGCCTCTCGGGTCCGGCGTTCGCACTCGTCCTGGTACACGCTCAGGCCGGGCACCAACACCGTCGAACTGCCCACCGACCGGGTGAACTCGTCTGCGGCGCCCAGCAATACGACCGCGCGTTCCATGTCCTGTTCCTCGGCGGCTATCCATGCGAGTGCCTGCAGACACACACTGGCATTGAGTCGATCGTTCACCCGACGCTCGACTCGGAGCGCCTGCCCGAGGAGCTGGACCGCTCGTGCTCTCTCCCCGAGCCGCCACACCGCGACGGCCAGCGCCCACAGCGAATACGACCGATACACCGATTCGCCCTGCGCCTCGGTGATCGCGAGGACGCGCTCATGGCATTCGATGGCTCGTTCCGTGTCGTTCACGAGGTCATGCGTCATGCCGAGGCCGACGACTGCAGCCACCTCGTAAAGGTCGTTGCGTGCCGTGAACCCTCGGACGGCCTTCTCGAGGTGTGCGCGGGCGTCGGGGAGGCGCCCCGCGAACAGTGCCGCGTATCCGACCGTGTGGTCGGCGTGCGCACGCACCAGCGGGTCGGTTGTCTGAGCGGCGACCGCCTGCGCTTCCTCCGCCAGCGTGTCCGACACGGGAATGTCGCCCTGCACTCCGGCCAGCACACTGGCGGCGTAGAGCGCCTTGACCCGATCGCCGGTAGGCTCGGCCGGTTGTCGAGCCAGGAGGCGACCGAGCCATCGCCGACCCTCGCTGAGCAATCCCCGGGACAGCCAGAACGGGTACAGTGCGGCAGCGATCCGCAGTCCCGTTGCGGGACTGTCGGACACACAGAAATCCAGCGCCTCGCGGATATTCGGTTGTTCCCGACCCAGTCTGGAGATCAACGCGAGCTGCCGGGAGCTGATCCATTCGGTTTCCGCCTCGACCGCCAGCCGCTCACACCAGTCGCGGTGCCGACGGCGAAGCGCGATGTAGTCGCCGTTCTCCTGCGCCTTTTCCCGTCCGTAGGCGCGGACGGTCTCGAGCATTCGGAACCGCACCGCGGAACCCGACTCYTCTCTCGTCAGGATCGACTTGTCGACGAGGAACGTCACSGTGTCGAGGAGGTCGTCTACGTCGTCACCATCGCAGACCTGTTCCGCGGCCTCGAGTTCGAAACTGCCCGCGAACACCGAGAGCTGCGCCCACATCCGTTGTTCCGCAGGRGTGCACAGGTCATAGCTCCAGTCGATGCACATCCGCAACGTCTGCTGCCGCGAGGGCGCGTCCCTGCTGCCGCGAGTGAGCAGCAGGTAGCGGTCGGTGAGGCGCTGCAGGATCTGGTCGGGCGTCATCGCGCGAAGCCGGGCCGCCGCCAGTTCGATCGGTAGCGGCAGCCCGTCCAGCCGCTGACAGATTCGGGCGATGGTGACCTTGTTCTCCTCGGTCAGCTCGAATCCCGGGACTACRGCGGCGCCGCGTTCCGCGAAGAGAGTGACCGCATCGTTGCGGGGCAGTCCTTTCGGCAGGTGRTCSGGATCMGGGACGGGCAGCGGGGGAATCAGAAGCGCTGTTTCCCCGCCGATTCCGAGCGGTTCGCGACTCGTCGCGAGAATACGCAGCCGAGGGCACACGCGGAGCAGGATCTCGGCAAGTTTCGCGGCCGCGGCCACCACCTGCTCGCAGTTGTCCAGCACGAGCAACACTTCACGCGGGGCAAGGAACTCGACGAGCACCTCGTGTGAGGGTCGGGCAGACTGGTCGCGCAACCCCAGTGCGGCCGCCACGACCCCCGACAACAGCGAATCATCCAGCAACTCAGCCAGTTCCACCAGCGTCACACCGTCGGAGAAGTTTCGTTGCGCCTTGGCGGCTGCGCGTAGAGCAAGCCGGGTCTTTCCCACCCCGCCGATTCCGGTCAACGTCACCAGCCGCGACGTCGACAACAAGTTCGTCGCCTCGGCCAGCTC
>NZ_JBFUGT010000014.1:0-87871 GCF_056402775.1 Rhodococcus sp. P3_B8 | reverse complement strand
ATATAATGGTTAGACCGATACTGCAATGAGCTTCAACGCTCGGTCAGCGCAGACTCCATACGGGGGAGCGTTTTTCGCGAAACGCAGTGACACCCTCGACGATGTCGTCGGTGGTGAATGCGAGAGCGAGCTGGGATTGCAGCGCCGAGAGGGCGTCGGGCAGCGACATGTCACGGGTGTTGTTGATCGCCTCCTTGCCGAGACGCATGAGAAGCGGCGATTTACTCGCGAGCCGGCGCGCCCATTCCCGAACCACGGCATCGAACTCGCCATCCGGAATCACCCGATTCACGAGCCCGAGTTCGAGTGCGTCTGCGGCGGGGATCGACTCGCCGCACATCATCAACTCGTTCGCCTTGAGCCGCCCGACGTTCCGGTAGATGAGAGCGGAGATCATGAAGGGAAAGACGCCGACATTGATCTCCGGGCACCCGAACCGCACCGACTCCTTGGCGAGGACGAAGTCACAGGCCAGCGCGAGCCCGAACGCCCCCGCGAGCACGTCGCCACCGGCCGCGCAGATCACCGGTTTCCCGAGGCCGCCGATGAGCCGGTAGAGCCTCGGGAATCGGTCCAGTCCGGCATATTTGACGATCGTGGGGGCATCGCTCGCGAACGCCTTGAGGTCACCACCCGCCGAGAAGATCTTCTCGTGCGACGAGGCCAGGACGACAACCCTCACGTCGTCGTCCCCGCGTGCGCGTTCGAGCGCGGCGAGAAGCTCGTCGAGCAGGTCGTCGGACAGCGCGTTGCGGGTTTCGGGGCGATCGAGGGTGACGACGGCGATGTGCTCGTCGACGTCGTATCGCACAGGGTGCGCCATGGTGCCGATCCTTCCAGTTTGGTCGTACCATTCGACCCTAGTACGGACCGGGCGTCGGGAACAAGAATTCATTCGAAGGACTTTCCCCGGAATGCGTGACGCGATTGGACTGACCATATACATTGATATTGAGGCTGCAGACGATGACGAACGCCCCGGTGACACCTTCTCTATACTGTGCGTTGTGTCACAGGTGCGGCAGCCGCGGCGCAAGGAGTGGTGAGTGGTCATTTCGACGAGTTCGTTCGAGCTTGCCGAGCAGGCAGTTGCCGAGTTGCTGGAGCTACTCGGGAGCGAGCCGAACCTCATCCGCTTGGCGGACGGCGAGCCGGATCCGACTGTGATCCGCGCGTTCGCGGCCCGGAAACTGCGGGAAGGCCTCGACTCACCCGAGCAGGCCCTTCGCCTCGCGGAACTCGTGACGCAACTAGACACCGCGAGCCGCGACGACATCGCTCGCCGACTACGCGTGCACACCGAGCAGTTCGAGGCGTTGCAGCAGGTAGTCCGCGCCATCGATGCCGAAGCCGACCAGGTCGCCCGCATCGTGACGCAGGAGCTGTGCACGAGCCTGGGATACGGCAAGGCGATGTTCTCCGTGGTTCGCGGTTCCACCTGGTCTCCCATCGCGCTAGCGGTCAATCCCGAGCTGACCGGCGACTTCCACGAACTCGTCACGGCGATCGACGGCCGGGAGATCTCGCTGCGCGAGGCGCCCCGCGAGGCCGAATTGGTCCGCCGCCGCCGGCCGTATGCCGTGGACGGCGTGGACACCTACCGGCACACGTACCGCCCTCTCATCGATCTGTCGCGTCCGGCGGGATACCTCGCGGTCCCCGTGGTCGTCGACTCGCGAGCGGTGGCGATGATTCACGTGGACCGCCAGAGCGATAGCTTGTCCGACACCGACGTCCACATGGTCGGAGCGCTGGCGGGTGTCTGCGCCTCGGCGAAGGAGCGCGCCGCCCTGCGGCAGCAGATCTCTGCGCGCAACGAGCACGTCGACGCCGAGGTCCAACGGCTCAGCCGGGCGTTGCGACACCTCGAGCAGGCGCCCGTCACGATGCCGGACCTGGCCACCCCCGAAGTGCCGCGCGCCGGCGCAGCAAGCGTGGACGAGACCACGCAGGTAGCGATCGTTCCCCGCGCACACACGCTGACCGGTCGGGAGCGGGAAGTACTCACGCTGATGGCGACGGGAGCGACCAATGCGGCCATCTCCCGTCGGCTGTGTATTTCCGATGGCACCGTCAAATCCCACGTCCAGCGGATCTTCAAGAAGCTCGGCGCCTCGACGCGAGCCGAGGTGGCAGCGCTGTGTGCCCATGCCAAGACGGTGAACGGTGGCTGACGAGCTCGATCGGGCCATCTCGGACACCCTCGCCGAAATGCGCACGGCCACTTCGGAGCACGCGGTTGAACTCGGGAGGAGGCTGGTCGATCTCCTCGACCGCAGGAACGCACTCGCCGCGACGCGCACTGCCGACATCGGTGCACTCGCGAAGAATATCGATCGCGCCGTCCACGCACTCGACGACGCCGCATCGAGTGCGGAACTCGTGCGGCGAGCGTGCGAGTGTGTCGCCGAACTCTGCTCCGCGGACAAGGTTATGCTCTCGCGAGTCGACGGCGACCGGATCATTCCCCTCGCCTCGTTCAGCGCCGAACCCGACACGACACCCGCTCTGCCCGCCGAGTTCGACCTCCCGGCAGGTTCTCCCGAAGCGCGCACCCTCGAGACGAACACGATCATGGTCGGCTCCCAGATTCCCGTCGAAATGCGAGAGGCGCTGGGCGCGAACGGTTTCACCATCGTGCCCGTCGTCGTCGACGGGACTGCTGCGGCGCTCGTCCATGTCGGGACACCATTGGACGGATCACGACGCCACGCCCTGGGCGTATTCGCCGAGGTGCTCGGCGGATGCTTCGAGCGAGTCGGACTCGAATCTCGTCGCGACCGCCAGGACGCCCTCCTCCGGGAAAGCGCCCAGCGGTGGAGCAGCGACACCGAGTTCGACGCAGTGACCGTACGAGGATCTACCGACCTCGATGCCGAGCACGACGCCGAGCGCCGCCTGCTCGACCCGCTGACCGAACGCGAGGCGGATGTGGTCCGGCTGATTCTCACCGGGGCGTCGAACTCCACGATCGCCGCCGAACTGTTCATCACTGTCGACACGGTCAAGTCCCATGTGAAACGCATCCTCCGAAAACTCGGCGCCACCAACCGCGCCGAGCTGATCGCGAAGTATCAGTCCTCCACCCGGTGACACGACCGGAGAGCGTCAGGCGTCCGAGGACGGCACGGTCACCGTGACGGTGTCCACGTCCGGTGTCAGCACGAGCTGGCACGCGAGGCGGGAGCACGGCTGGACGCCGTCGAGGAACTCGAGGAGGTCCTGTTCCTCCAATGTCGGCTCTTCAAAGGCCGGTGTGGATTCCTCGTCCAGGTACACGTGGCACGTGGCGCACGAGCAGCTACCGCCGCATTCGGCGACGATGCCGGGGAGGTTGTTCCGCACCGACCCGTCCATCACGCTCTGGCCGGCGGGGACGTCGACGGACGACGTCGAGCCGTCGGGGAGCTGGTATACGACGGTGGGCATGGCGATCTCCTTCGGATTGATCGGTGAACATGTGCGCGGTTCCGGCCGCGTTCTGTACCAAAATTGTGTCGCGGGTCACTGATCCGCCACATCACCACTTCGGCGGATTACCCCCCTCCGGTGGGGTGAAGTTGCGCTGCATACGGCCGCCGGGCGACCGCGTGACCCAGCACACATACCCCGTTAGGTAGACGACTTTCGATCAATGGTGTGATGCCCCTCACTCTCGTGGCTGACAGGCTGAAGTCACTCCAGTCGGCGAGGGCGCCGCGACAGACGGCGCCGGAACTCACTGCACCACGAAGGGGAATTGATGAGCACTACAGAGCAGGTCACGGAACTGATTCCGGACACCGTCGCCCGTCAGATCGTTCTACCCGAGGGACACCGGGACAACGATGCGTTGTTCGAGGCCTACCGCTGGCTACGGGAGAACAACCCCCTGGGCCGCGCCGAGATCGAGGGCTACGACCCCATCTGGTTGGTGAGCAAGCACGCCGACATCATGGAGATCGAACGCCAGCCCGGCATCTTCACCAGCGCGGGCGGCGAGGACAAGGGCTCCGTCAACCCGATCCTGGCGAACCAGGCCGGCGACCAGTTCACCAAGAGCATCAACAACGGCAGCCTTCGCATCCTCGAGACCCTCACCTACCTCGACCCACCGGAGCACACCGCGATCAAGGACATCGCGCTGGACTGGTTCCGGCCGACCAACCTCGCGAAGTGGGAAACGGTCATCCGCGACCTGGCGAAGGCCGCCGTCGGCAGGCTCCGCGAGACGGATGGGCGGGTCGACTTCGTCAAGGACTTCGCGCTCCACTACCCCCTGCACGTCATCATGAGCTTGTTCGGGGTGCCCGAGGAAGACGAGCCCCGCATGATGGCCCTCACGCAGGAGTTCTTCGGCACCGCCGATCCCGACGCCGCCCGTGAGGACGTCGAACCCCTCACCCCGGACGCAGCCGCGAAGCAGTGGGTGGCCACGATCCAGGACTTCTACGCGTACTTCCAGAGGCTGCTGCAGGACCGGCGCGCCAACCCCCGCGACGACCTCGCGACGATCATCTCGGTGGCCCGCGACGAGAGCGGCGAGTACTACCCCAACGAGGTTGCCTACGGATACTTCATCGCGATCGCCACTGCGGGGCATGACACCACGTCGAGCACGCTCGCCGGCGGCATGCTCGAACTCGGCCGCAACCCCGAGCTGCTGGCGAAGGCGAAAGCGGACCTGGCGCTCGCGCCGCACATCGTCAACGAGTCGCTGCGCTGGGCGTCGCCGGTCAAGCACTTCATGCGTCAGGCAACCCAGGACTACACGCTCCGCGGTCGCGACATCAAGAAGGGCGACCGCTTCATGCTGCTGTACCAGTCGGGCAACCGCGACGCGGATGCCATCCCGGACCCCGACCGTTTCGATTACACCCGCAGGCCCAACAAGCACATCGCCTTCGGCTACGGCCCGCACATGTGCATCGGCCAGCACCTGGCGAAGCTGGAACTCCGAATCATGTTCGAGGAGTTGCTCCCCCACATCGAGTCGCTCGAGTTGGTGGACGACACCAAGATGATCCAGACCAACTTCGTCGGTGGCCTCAAGAACATGCCCGTCAAGATCGAGTTCACCGGTTGACACGATGACCACAGCACACCCGTCACCCACCGTGGTGATCGTCGGGGCCGGGCATGCCGGCGGCACGCTCGCCGGCATGCTGCGGCAGCAGAAGTTCGACGGCCGAATCGTCCTCTGCGGCGAGGAGCCGCATCCGCCGTATCACCGCCCTCCGCTGTCGAAAAAATACGCCGACGACGAGTTCGTCCAGTGGCTCAAACCGGAAACGTTCTACGCCGACAATCAGATCGAAACCCGGCTGGGCGATCCGGTCGTCCGGATCGATCGCGACGCCCGAACCGCGACGACGGCGTCCGGCACAGTCCTCGAGTACACGACGCTCGTCCTCGCGACGGGCGCCGCGCCGCGAACCCTGACGCTGCCGGGAAGCGATCTCGAGGGTGTTCTCAGCCTGCGCACCCTCGCCGACGCCACCCTGCTCCGCGACGCCGTGCACACCGGATCGGCACTCGCCATCATCGGCGGTGGGTACGTGGGTCTCGAGGTCGCAGCGTCGGCCCGCGCTCGTGGATGCGAAGTCACGGTGATCGAACGGGAGGACCGGGTCCTGGCGCGGGTGGCCAGCCCGGAACTGTCGACGGTCCTCACCGAGTTCCACCGGGACCGCGGGACCCACATCCGCACGGGCGCGGAGGTTCGGGAGATCACCGGGACGGCGGGTCGAGTCGACGGTGTCGTGCTCGGCGACGGAACCGAAATCCCCTGCGACCTGGTGCTGGTGGGTGTCGGCGCGATCCCGAACGACGCTCTGGCACGCGAATCGGGCATCGACTGTATGGCGGGCATTGTGGTCGACGGTTCGGCACACACCTGCGATCCGAACGTCCTCGCGATCGGTGACGTCACCTACCGCCTGCACGACACGCTCGGCAAGATGGTGCGGCTCGAAAGTATCCCCAGCGCAGTCGAACAGGCGAAGCAGGCGGCGGCAGTCATCATGAATGCGCCCCTGCCGCCGCACGAGGTGCCGTGGTTCTGGTCCGACCAGTTCGACCTGAAGATGAAGATGGCGGGAATGGTCGGTCCGGACACCCGGGCGGTCCTGCGAGGCAGCCCGTCCGAGTCCTCCTTCGCCCTGTTCCACCTCGACAGCGACGGGATACCTGTCGCCGTCGAGACCGTCAACGCCGCAGCAGAATTCATGGCAGGCAAGAAGTTCATCGGCAACCGCACCAAGATCGACGCCACTGCTCTCGCCGATCCCGTCATCTCGTTGCGGGAGACCGTTCTCTGAGTATCTCGATTCCGGCCGGCCCTTCCCGGGCCGGCCCACAAGACATGGAGTATGTGATGATGGAAGCACTCGCAGCAGTCGCGAGAGAACCGCACACCGAGTTCACCCTCGAACCGATCACCATCGAAGGCCCCCGGGCCGGTGAAGTACTCGTGGAGATCGAGGCGGTCGGCATCTGCCACACCGACCTCGCCGCCCGCGACGGCGCCCTCCCCACCGCACTGCCCGCCGTCCTCGGCCACGAAGGATGCGGCGTCGTCCGCGCCGTCGGCGACGGCGTCACCAAGGTCGCCCCCGGCGACCGGGTCGCCATCACCTTCAACAGCTGCGGCACCTGCCCGTCCTGCACCACCGGAGCACCGTCCTACTGCCACCAGTTCATGCACCTCGCCTACGACGGCGTCCGCGACGACGGCACCGGTCCGATCACCACCACCGACGGTGAGTCGCTGACCGGCCTGTTCTTCGGACAATCCTCCTTCGCCACCCACAGCCTCGCGTTCGAACGCAACGTCGTGAAGGTCCCCGACGACGTCCCCGCCGAACTCCTCGCACCCCTGGGCTGCGGGATCCAGACCGGCGCAGGCGCAGTCCTGCGCTCGCTGAACTGCCGACCCGGATCGGCGATCCTCATCGCCGGCGCCGGATCCGTCGGGCTGGCCGCCGTCATGGGCGCCGTCGTCCGGGGCTGCAGCACCATCATCGCCGTCGAACCGCACCAGTCGAGGCGCGACGTCGCTCTCGAACTCGGCGCCACCCACGTGATCGACCCCGCCGCCGGCCCCCTCGCCGAGCAGGTCCGGACCGTCATCCCCGCCGGGGTGGACTACGCCATCGACACATCCGGCGTTGCCGCCGTCATCGAATCACTCGTCGGCGCCATGACGTTCCACGGCAAGATCGGACTCATCGGCGTGCCCGCCGACCCCGAATCCTCGGTTCCGCTGAACATCATCAACTCCCTTGCCATGGGCCTGACCATCACCGGAATCATCGAGGGCGACAGCGTTCCCGACGAGTTCATCCCCGAACTGGTCGAGCTCTACAAGTCGGGCAGATTCCCGCTCGACAAGCTCGTCACCACGTTCCCCTTCACGAAGATCAACGACGCCGTCGACGCCCAGCACCGCGGCGAGGTCCTCAAACCCGTCCTCGTCCACGACTGACCACCCGCACCCGAACCACTCACGAAGGACACCCGATGACGATCGACTACCCCGATCTCTACATCCGCGGCGAATGGGCACGGCCGTCCGGCGACGCGACCATCCCGGTTATCTCCCCGACCACCGAGCAGCAAATCGGCTCCGTTCCCGAGGGCACCGAGACCGACATCGACGACGCCGTCTACGCCGCCCGCACCGCGCTCACCGACTGGGGGTCCCGGACCGCGGCCCAGCGCGCCGAGGTCCTGGGCCGCTTCGCCGACGAACTCGAATCCCGCGCCGAAGACACCGCCACCCGCGTGAGCAGCCAGAACGGCATGCCCATCACCCTCGCCCGGCAGTTCGAAGGCGGCTTTCCACCCGTTCTGCTGCGCTACTACGCCGAAATGGCCGTGAAACAGGAAGACGAGATCCGGCCCGGCATGCTCGGCGGTTCCACCCTCGTCACCCGCTCCCCGATCGGCGTCGTCGGCGCCATCGTCCCGTGGAACGTGCCGCAGGCCATCACATTCCTCAAACTCGCCCCCGCCCTCGCCGCCGGGTGCACCGTCGTCCTCAAACCCTCCCCCGAGACCGTCCTCGACGCGTTCCTCATGGCCGAGGCCGGCATCGCCGCCGGCCTTCCAGCGGGGGTGCTCAACATCGTCCCCGGCGGACGCGACCTCGGCGCCTACCTCGTCGCCCACCCCGGCATCGACAAGGTCTCCTTCACCGGCTCCACCACCGCCGGCCGCGCCATCGGCCGCACCTGCGGCGAACTGCTCCGCCCTGTCACCCTCGAACTCGGCGGCAAATCCGCCGCCGTCATTCTCGATGACGCCGACCTGGTAGCGAACCTCGAATCCTTCTACGCCGCAACCCTGCTCAACAACGGTCAGATCTGCTGGCTCGGGACCCGCGTCCTCGCACCCCGATCCCGCTACGCCGAGATCGTCGACACCATCACCGACCTCGCCAAAGGACTGACCGTCGGCGATCCACTGTCCGACACCACCCAGATGGGACCACTCGTCTCGTCCCGGCAACGCGACCGCGTCGAGGGCTACATCGAGAAGGGCCGCTCCGACGGCGGCCGGGTCACCGCGGGCGGCGGCAGGCCCGCCGACACCACACACGGCTGGTTCGTCGAACCCACCGTCTTCGCCGACGTGCAGACCGGCCACACCATCGCGCAGGAGGAAATCTTCGGACCCGTCCTGTCCGTCATCCCCTACACCGACGAAACCGAAGCGATCGCGATCGCCAACCACTCCGACTACGGACTCGGCGGCTCCATCTGGACCGCCGACCCCGAACGCGGCGCCCAGTTCGCCCGGGGCATCGCCAGCGGAACCGTCGGCATCAACGGCTACTCCAACGACCCCACCGCCCCCTTCGGCGGAATCAAGAACAGCGGCCTCGGCCGCGAACTCGGACCCGAGGGCCTTGCGAGCTACCAGCAGCTCAAGAGCATCTACCTCGACGTTCGATGACCCGGTCGGTACGGCCGTGCGACGTCCGCACGGCCGCACCCCCTCACCCAGACAGAAGAACGGAGACGCGGTGACGAAGGACGAATTCACCATGCTCGACTTCGCGGTCAAATGGGCACCCTTCGGAGGCGGAGACGAACACATCCTGCCCGAGTTCGGCGTCCGCCCCACCGTGTTCTACCGCAGGTTGCAACGTCTCCTCACCCGCCACCCCACCCTCAACGACAGCGTCCGGCGGCGGCTCGACGAACTGTGCACTGTGAAACTCACACCCGCGCGCCCCGACAGGCGGAGGTCGTATTCACGGGTTCGCAGCGCGGGGTGAACCCCAACGCCGAGCACGGTCAGTCGAGACCGGCGATGCGACGCCAGTGCGCGTGCGCGGTGGGGGTCCACTCCGCGCGCAGGTCTCGCAGGCGCCGCGCCGCCTTCAGCCCACGCCAGTCGGGCAGCAGCACCTCGGGCAACCGGGGATCCATGTAGGGCATACGCCGCAGCGCGTCCGCGAGTTCCAGGTGCGCGAACAGCAGCTCGTCACCCGGCTCGAACGTGCGGGCGTCGAATCGATCGAGGAGTCGGTCGTACTCGTTCTCGGCGGCGTCCAGATCCCATGAGCGGCGGACGAGTTCCTCTTCCGGGATCCCGGGGACGGCGAGCGCCCCGACGAACGAGACCGTGCTGGAAGCCAATCCGAGGGCCTCGATGGTTCTCGCCGCTTCCGCGGCGCGGTCGACATGGGGGGTGACCCAGACGCCGGGCGTCGGATTACCGAAGCCGGCCCACCGCAGCGCGGCATACAGTTTCTTGCGGGTCGAGCGGTGCGACTCCGGGATCGGCACATTCACGACGAGCCACCGCCCGTCCCATTGCGTGGTGTCCACGTCGGTGGAGAACACCCGGAGTTCCCCTTCGGTGAAGAGCCGATGCGCCTTGTCCGTCAACGTCCACAGCGTCTCGCGACCGTTCCGGTCTGCGGCGATCAGGCCCGCGGATCCCGTCCGCGCGACAGCCTGCCGGGCGGCATGCTCCCCGTATCCGAGTCCCTTGAGGACGTAGAGAAGCGCAGCCGTCCGCACCGGCTGCCCGTAGGGTTCGACGAGCTCACCGAGCACGGTGACGAGCACGGAGCGCGCACTGCCGGTCGACGCCACCTCCTTGTCGGGTGCGGGCACCTGTTTCGAGTCGGACGGTTTCGAGTCAGACATGAGTGTCATCGTCGCGCATCGGGTCGCCCCTGTGCCACGACACCCCTTCTGGGCCGGTCATCGATCGTCATCGACACCCCAGTCGCGGAAGACGGCCTCGGTGTCGGCGCCGGGCATTCGGGGCGCGTCGTATGTTGCGTCGTGCGCGCTCGCGAACCGCGGTGCCGCGGCCGGCTGACGTTGTCCGAACGCACTCACGATCGTGTTGCGCGCCGAGATGTGCGGGTGATCCGGCACTTCGTCGAGGGACAGCACCGGTGTCACGCAGGCATCGAGCCGGGCGAACGCCTGTGCCCACGAGTCCCGGTCCCGCGTGGCGAATACCTCGGCGAAGTTCTTCCGGAGCGTCGGCCAGGCCGACTCGTCGTACTGATCCGGCAGACCTGCCGGGTCGAGTCCCAGCCCCTGCAGCAACTGGGCATAGAAGACCGGTTCGACTGCGCCGACCGCGATGTACCGCCCGTCGGCGCACTCGTAGGTGTCGTAGAAGGGTGCTCCGCCGTCGATGACGTTGGTGCCCCGCCGATCGGACCACAGCCCGTTCTCGGTGAGTGTCCAGAACATCGTCATGAGCGTACTCACCCCGTCGACCATCGCGATGTCGACGACATCTCCGACCCCGGTCTGCGTCCGTGCGTACAGGGCACCCAGAACGCCCATGACGGCTTGCATCGAACCGCCGCCCAGGTCGGCGACCAGGTTGAGCGGCGCGAGCGGCCGTTCGCCTTCCCGTCCGATGGCGTTCAACGCACCGCTGAGTGCGAGGTAGTTGATGTCGTGGCCGGCGTAGGGCGCGAGGGGGCCGTCCTGGCCCCACCCGGTGATCCTGGCGTACACGAGCCGAGGGTTCCGCTCGCGGCACACGTCGGGACCGATGCCGAGACGCTCCGCCGCACCCGGTCGGTAACCCTCGATGAGGACGTCTGCCTTGTCGACCAGTTTCAGCACCTTCGCGAGGTCGGCGGGATCCTTGAGGTCCGCACTCACGGAGCGGCGATTCCGCAGTCCCGCGTCCTTGTCCACGGGCAGCAACTGCGTCACACCCCCGGGACGCTCGACTCGCACCACCTCGGCACCGAGGTCCGCGAGCAGCATCGCGGCATGCGGCGACGGGCCGATCCCGGCGAGTTCGACGATCTTCAGTCCATCCAGCACACGTTTCACAGGAACCTCCGAAGGGGGACGCCGCGGCTCTCTCAGCGGCTAATGTTTGACAACTATGGCTACTATCTATCCAATAACGTAATATCTCAAGTCAGGTCGCCGCGACGCAGTTCGTCAGTCGTCGCAGTGTCACCGTCCACGAAGTCGAGAGGCTAGATGTGAGCGAACTGGATCCGCCCGTCATGTCGTCGCTGCGAGCCACTGCCGATGACCCGGTCACCTACGCCCAGGCGTGGAAAGCGAAGCGCGGGAAGCAGGTGATCGGTTCCTTTCCGATGAACTTTCCGTCCGAGATCGTGCACGCGGCAGGCGCGTTGCCGGTGATCGTGCAGGAGAGCCGCACCCCGATCACGGAGGGGCGCAACCTGCTTGCCGAGTTCTACTGCGGCTACACACGTAGCGTCGCCGACCAGGCCGCGGTCGGTGAACTCGACGTCTTCGACGGCTTCGTCGCCGCCGACCACTGCGTGCAACTCCTCGGCGCGGTCGACGTGATCCGCTGGGCGCGACCCGAGAAACCTGTGCATTTCGCGCAATTCACCAGCGCGATGGACGATCCATGGACCAAGCCGCGCGTGGCGGGCCGAGTGCACGAACTGAAGCACGAGATCGAAGGCGTCGTCGGCGCCACGATCACGGACGCGGCTCTCGCCCACAGCATCCGGGTGTTCAATACGAATCGACGCCTGCTCCGGAAACTCTACGACCTGCGGCGTACCGGCCGTGCGCGCATCACCGCGAGCGACATGCAGGCGTTGGTGAAGTCGAGCATGGTGATGGACATCGAAGAACACAATGCCGCGCTGAGCCACCTCCTCGATCGCCTCGATTCCCATGCCGACGCGCCCGACGATCTGGTGCGGTTGCATCTCTCCGGTCACTTCTGCCACGCCCCTCGCCCCGAAGTCCTCGATGTGATCGAGGAATCCGGAGTGATCGTCGTCGACGACGACCTGTACACCGGATTCCGGTACATCTCGACCGACGTGCCCGAGCACGGCGACCCATTGGCGGCGCTGTCGGAGTGGTACCTGGACCGCAACGACAACGCCCCGTGCCCCACACGAGTCACCGTCGGGGTCGATTGGGACACCTACCTGATCGACTCACTCGAGAAGAGCCGCTCCAACGGCGTCGTCGTCTTGATGGCGAAGTTCTGCGAACCCCACATGCTCTACTACCCGGAGCTACGCAAGGCGCTCGACGCGCGCGGGATACCGCTGCTGCTCCTCGAGACCGAGCACGAAGGCAACCCCGTCGAGACGCTCCGCACGAAGATCGAGACCTTCGTGGAGCGCATTCGCCGCCAACCTGCACCCGTCCCGTCTTGAATTCGACCCACCCTCAGAGGAGTTCGCAATGCCGATCGAACAGACCAGCAAGGAAAAGGCCCGCCGTTTGTCGAGTACACGGGTCGGCGGCAAGATGGTGGCCGACTACTGGGAGAACATCTTCACCGCCAAGGAGCGCGGAAAGCATGTCGTCTGGTACAACGGCGCCGCACTGAACCCGTTGTTCCAGGCCGCGGGCTTGGAGTGGTGTCACGGCGAAGCATTCGCCGCCCGTCTGGCAGCCCAGCACCTCGAAGGACCCGCCCAGGCGGCCGGTGCCGAGTACGGCTACATCGGTGAGCTCTGTTCCTACGCGCGAACACATTTGGGCTGCGCCGTGCTGACACACCAATCCGCCGCCGAACGGGAGACCGGCGTGGTCGGCATGGTCGACCAGCAGGAACTGGCAAGCAAACTGCCGGCCCCGGACTTCTTCGTCAACGGTTACGCCGGATGCAGCACCGGCCAGCAGTGGGATGCCATGACATACCGGGTCTTCGACCGCAAGCTCCCGCTGTTCAACGTCTCGATTCCCATGCTGTGGGGCAACAAGCCCGACGCCGGTTACATGCGGGGTGAGGAGTGGGACGAGGTCGGCAAGTACGTCGAGGAGCAGTTGCGCGAGCTGATCGCCTTCCTCGAGCACCAGACCGGACGGCCGTTCGACTGGGATGCGCTCAGCGAGAGCATGTCCTACATCAAACGCGCGTCCGAGTTGCGACTGGAGGGAATGGCACTCTGCACGCAGACCCCCACTCCGGCGACCTACTGGGACTGGGTCGCGAGCATCGCACCGATCAACTTCCTGCCCGGCAACCAGGGGCTCGTCGACTACTTCGCCGGGGTGAAGGCCGAACTCGAACAGCGGGTCGCCGAAGGGGTYAGTGCGGTCGCGGACGAACGCTACCGTGTGTACTTCGACGGCATCATGAACTGGAACAAGCTCGGCTTCCTCACCCGGAAGTTCGCCGAGTACGACGTCGCCGTCGTGGCCGGTCGCTACACCCACGAGTCGTTCTGGCAGGAGCCTCAGCTCATCGATGTGGACAATCCCCTCCGGGGCATGGCACAGCACTACCTGCTCTGCCCGCTGAACCACGGATTGAAGAACCTGCAGGAACTGCTGCTCCGGCGCCTGGACGAGTACTCCATCGACGGGATCGCGTTCCACTCGACCCGGACGTGCCGGGCGATGACCAATCCGCAGACGATGCTGGCCCGCGCAGCCGAGTCGGAGCGTGGCGTCAAGTCGTTCTTCTTCGAGGGTGACGTCGCCGACGCGTCGTTCTACAACGACGAACTGTTCGACAGTCGCCTGGAGGCCATGCTCGAGGCCATCGACGTACAGCGGATGAAGTCAGTGGGCTAGCGCATGACTACCGGAAGTTGGTTCGTCATGGGCGTCGACCTCGGGTCGACGACGGCGAAGGCCGCTGTGGTCGACGAGAGCGGTGCCCTGGTCGGGTCGAGTGTCGTCCAGATGGGCGCGGTGAGCCGCGAGGCGGTCGCGCGCGCGATGGACGGTGCGTTGGCCGCAGCGGGCGTCTCGCAGGCGGACATCCGGCGCACCATCAGCACCGGTTACGGGCGCAAGCTGGTCCCCGGCACCGACCGTACGTTCACCGAAATCACCTGCCACGCCCGCGGTGCCGCGGCCCTGCACCCGGGCGTACGGCTGGTGATCGACATCGGCGGACAGGACAGCAAGGCCATCATCGTCGACGACGACGGCCTCGTGGAACGGTTCGCCATGAACGACCGGTGCGCGAGCGGGACCGGCCGCTTCTTCGACGTGCTCGCTCGGGCACTGGAGGTCGACGTCAGCGCAGTCGGCGAACTCGCCCTCGCCGGCTCCGAGACCCTCGAAGTCAGCAGCATGTGTGCCACGTTCGCGGAAACCGAGGTGATCTCACTGCTGGCACAGGGCCGTGAGAGGGCCGACATCGCGGCGTCGGTGCACAAAGCGGTCGCGGCGCGCACACTCGGACTGGTGGCGCAGGTGGGTAAGGCAACGCCGACGGTGATGACGGGCGGAGTGGCGAAGAACCCGGCCGCGCGTCTGCACGTCTCGCGTGCGCTTGGACACCCGGTGGAAATACTCGATCAGCCCCAGATCGCGGGCGCGTACGGTGCCGGACTGCTGGCGCGTGACGACTACGCAGGCGGATCCGGCTCACCGGCACCATCCGACGCCGCGACGGAGGAACAAGTCCAGGTGAGTCTGTCGGCCGGGACACCCCACTGCCAGGACTGCGACGGCAGCCCCGGCCATCCCCATCCCGGCACCGGCGAACCGGTGCCCCTCGAACTGCAAAGGAACATCCGATGAATACAGACACACGCGAGGTCTGGGTGCCGGACCTGTCCGAGGCCACCGTCTACATCGTGGGTGGGACCAGTGGAGTCGGCCTACAGGTCGCCCGTCAGTTGGTCCGGGCGGGCACCCAGCGCATCGGTCTGGTCGGCCGCGATGTCGAGCGCGGGGAGAAGGCGGCGACGGAGGTCCGATCACTCGCGTCGGGTGTCTGGGCCTTCTTCGCCTCGGGCGATGTGAACGACCCGGCGGAAGCGACCCGGGTGACCGAGGAACTGAGTGCTTCGCTGGGACCTGCCGACATCCTGGTCAACAGCACGGTGAGCGCGTTCACGCCGAACCTCTTTCACGAGACGCCACCCGAAGACGTTCCCGCCATCCTGCTGCAGCAGGCCCTCGGTCCCCTCAACATGTGCCGCGCCGTACTTCCGCACATGCGGACGAAGCGCGGCGGCGTAATCGTGAACATCGCCTCCGACGCCGCCAAGCACCCCACACCCGGTGAGTCCGTCATCGGCGCCGCAATGGCCGCCATCGTGATGTTCTCCAAAACACTTGCGATGGAAGCCAAACGCGACGGCATCCGCGTCAACGCGGTGACGCCGTCGCTCATCCGGGACACGGGCGCCTACGACCGCGTCATGGCCGAGCCGTTCAGCGCGAAGCTGTTCGAGAAGGCTGCCCGACTGGCGTCGCTGGGGGTCGCCGAGCCGGCAGATGTGGCCGACCTCGTGTTGTTCCTGTGCAGCCCGCAGGCCCGCCGGATCACCGGTCAAGCGGTGAGTCCGAACGGCGGCATCTCGGCAGGGTGAGGGATCGGTGACCGCCGGCAGCCCCCATCCCAATAATTTGACTGATTCGCAGCTATCCACTCCAAGTATGTATTACATTGCTCCTGACCGAGACAGCACCTCACAGCCGATTCCGGCTTTCCGGTAGCGGGCGCTCACTCGCCCCACCTCCAACTCCCCAGCACACCGCACAGCCCGAAGGCAGGATTGCATCATGCCCCTCGAAAAGTCTCTCTGGCCGGCGACACCGAGCTCAGGCGTCCGCGACATCACCGTCGGCGACCTGTTGCGCGAGGCCGCGACAGCAGAACCCGACCGCCTCGCCCTCGTCGACGGGACTCCCGACGCGGTCGGTCGGCGAGAATGGACGTACCGTGAACTCCTCGCCGACGCCGAGGATGCGGCCAGGGCACTGCTCGCCCACTTCGCACCCGGCGACCGGATCGCGATATGGGCACCCAACAGCGCCGACTGGGTGATCCTGCAACAAGCGATCGCGATGGCCGGGATGGTGGTGGTGGGTGTGAACCCCGCCTACCGCGCCCACGAACTCGAGTACATCCTGCGCCAGTCCCGCAGCGTCGGACTCTTCTACCGGGAGACCTATCGCGGCGCAGACCTCACGAAAGTTCTGACGGAGGTCCGGCCATCCCTGCCCGCACTCCGCAAGGTCGTCCCGACGAGCGAGTGGCGAGCGTTCGTCGCGACCGGCGATCCAGCAACGGAGTTCCCCGTCGTCGCATCCACCGCCCCGGTGCAGATCCAGTACACGTCAGGAACCACCGGATTCCCCAAAGGTGCACTGCTGCATCACAAAGGTATCGTCAACGAAGCCACCTTCGTGTTCGAGAGGGCAGGGATGGTGGATCATGTCGTCTGTGTCAACGCGATGCCGATGTACCACATCGGAGGCGGCGCCGTCACCGAACTCGGAACGTTCGCCGCGCACGGAACCTACGTCGTCCTGCCCGGCTTCGACGCCGCCCTAATGCTCGAGATGCTCGAAACCTGCCGCGGAACACACTCACTGATGGTCCCGACGATGCTTATCTCGCTTCTCGAGCATCCCGATCGCCGACGTCGTGACCTGTCGAGCCTCCATACCGTCCTGTCCGGAGCCGCCGCGGTTCCCCAGTCGCTGGTCGAACGGGTCATCGACGAACTCGACTGCCAATTCACGATTCTGTTCGGACAGAGCGAGATGCACGGAGTGATCAGCCAGACCCGGGTCACGGACGACCCTGCCGATCAGGCGACCACCGTGGGACAGCCACTGCCGGAGCTGGAAGTCAAGATCATCGACCCCGTCACGGGTGAGATACTCCCGATCGGCGAGCAGGGTGAAATCTGCTGTCGCGGTTACCAGACGATGCTCGGCTATTCCGACATGCCGGACGAAACGGCCGCGACCATCGACGCCGACGGATGGTTGTACATGGGCGATCTCGCCACGATGGACGAGCGAGGATTTCTGCGGATCACCGGACGCCTCAAGGACATGATCATCCGGGGCGGACTCAACATCTACCCGAGGGAGATCGAAGAACTACTGTTCCAGCACCAGGACGTGGCCGAGGTGGCGATCGTCGGGGTTCCGGATGAAAAGTGGGGCGAGCAGATCGGCGCCGTCGTGCGACCGTCGGACCCGGCCAATCCGCCGGACGCGACCGAATTGAAAGCCTGGTGCCGCGACCGAATCGCGGCGCACAAGACGCCCTCGCTGTGGTACTTCACCGACGGACTCCCCATGACGCCCACCGGCAAGATTCAGAAGTTCCGCGTGCAGCAGGAGATAGCATCCGGGGCACTGACCGCCACGCACCTGGGCGAGAAGTCTGCACCGAAACGGCTGTCCAACAGCTGATTCGAAGTCGTACAACCGGGTGGGCGCGGACCTGATCTCTGATCGGCCCGCGCCCACGCACGCTCTAATCGCCGATCCGCTCCCCCGTCTCCGGGTGGAACAGGTGGACCGCTCCGTCCCGCTTGCGCAGGGACACCGTGTCGGCCAGCCGCGCGGGGGTGCGGGTCAGTGACCGGGCGGTGAGTTGCGTACCATCACCGGCGATGTGGGTGTGGACGTAGGATTCACTGCCGAGTTCCTCGACCAGGTCCACGATTACCTCGATGCCGCCCTCTCCGGTCGACAACTCGAGCTGCTCGGGGCGCACACCGACCGTGACGGTCTCCAATCCGGCGGCGTGCAGCGCCGACAGCTGGTTGCGTTCGAGCGCGAGCGTCGAGTTCCCGAGGCGCACGCCGTCGCTGACGATGGGCATAGTCATCAGATTCATGGCGGGCGAACCGATGAAGCCGGCGACGAACGCGTTCTTCGGGCGATCGTAGAGTTCGGTGGGAGCCGAGAACTGCTGCAGCTTGCCGTTCTTGAGGACGGCCACCCGGTCACCCATGGTCATGGCCTCGACCTGGTCGTGGGTGACGTACACGGTGGTGGTGCCGAGCCGGCGCTGCAGCGCCGCGATCTGCGTGCGGGTCTGGACGCGCAGCTTGGCGTCGAGGTTCGACAGGGGCTCGTCCATGCAGAACACCTGCGGCTCCCGCACGATCGCCCGGCCCATCGCCACCCGCTGGCGCTGACCGCCGGACAGCTTGCCGGGCTTACGATCGAGGTAGTCGGTCAGGTCGAGCAGCTTGGCGGCATCGGCCACCTTCTTCTTCCGTTCCTCCACCCCGACCCCGCGCATCTTCAGAGCGAAGCCCATGTTCTCGCCCACCGTCTTATTGGGATAGAGGGCGTAGTTCTGGAACACCATCGCGATGTCACGGTCCTTCGACGGAACACCCACCATGTCCTTGCCACCGATCTCGATGGTGCCCTCGTCGATGTCCTCGAGGCCGGCGAGCATCCGCAGTGCGGTGCTCTTGCCGGAGCCGGACGGTCCGACGAGGACGATGAACTCGCCGTCTTCGATGTCGAGGTCGAGCGTATCGACCGCCAGCGTGTCGGCGTTCTCGTAGATGCAGGATGCGCCCTTGTACGCGATGTCAGCCATGATTGCTCCTCTTGTGGGTACCGAAGTCGGGGGAAGTGGTTGCCGGGGTGATCATTTGATCGCACCGAAGGACAGGCCGCGGACCAGCTTGTTCTGTGCGACCCAGCCGGCCAGGATGACCGGGAGCGCCGCCAGCGTCGCCGCTGCCGACAGCCGGGCCCAGTACAGGCCCTCACCGGTGATGAAGCCGACGAGGAACACCGGAATGGTCTGTGCCTGAACGGCGGTGAGGTTGACAGCGAAGAAGAATTCGTTCCACGAGAAGATCACGCAGATCAGGGCGGTGGCCGCGATGCCGGGTGACACGAGCGGAAGGATCACCTCGCGCACCGACGTCCACAGGCTCGCGCCGTCCATGCTGGCGGCCTCGAGCAGTTCGCCCGGAACCTCGAGGAAGAACGAACGCATCATCCACACCGCGATGGGCAGGTTCATCGCCGTGTACAGGATGATCAGCGCCCAGATGTTGTCGAGTAAGCCGATGTCGTTGACGATCACGTACAGCGGGATGATCGCGGCGACGATCGGGAGCATCTTCGTGCTGATGAAGAAGAACAGGGCGTCCTTCGTCTTGCGGACCGGTCGCAGCGACAGCGCGAACGCCGCAGGCACACCGAGCACGAGCACCAGGATCGTCGACATGGCGGTCGCGAACGCCGAATTCAGCAGTGCGGTGCCGATTCCGCTGTCGAGGACGGCCTTGAACTGGTCCAGGGTGGGCGTGAAGAACAGTTTCGGCGGAGTTGTGTAGGCGTCGCCCTCCTGCTTGAACGCGGTGAGCACCATCCACGCCACGGGGAAGAAGAAGCCGAGCGCCACGATCCACGCCACTACGCTCCACGGACTGAACTTGCGGTGCTTGCGCGCCCGCTTCGTCTCCGGCGCGGTGGGGGTGGACTCCACCGGCGCCGCCGCAGTGTCGGTACTCATTACGCTGCCTCCTCGTTACCGGAAAAGCTCTTGAAGATCAGGCGCAACGCCAGGGTCGCGACGACGATGGTCGCGATCACGACGATGACGCCCATCGCGGCGGCCTGCCCGATGTCGAAACCGAGGAATGCGCGCTGATAGATGTAGAAGGGGAGGTTGGCACTGGCGGTGCCCGGCCCGCCCTGGGTCATCATGTAGATGGCGTCGAACGTGTTGATCAGGTAGATCGCGCCCAGCACCGCGCCGAGTTCGATGAACCGGCGCAGATGCGGGAGCGTCAGTTCGCGGAACATCGCGATCGGCTTGGCGCCGTCCACCCGTGCCGCCTCGAGGATGTCGCGCGGCATGGACTGCAGACCGGCCAGGATCAGCAGCATCATGAACGGGGTCCACTGCCAGATCAGGTTCACCATGACCGCGGCGAGCGGGAACTTGCTGACCCAGTCGACCTGTCCCACCCCGAACGGGGAGAGGACGAAGTTGACGATGCCGAACACCGGGTCGAACATCGTGGTCTTCCACAGCAGCGCACCGGCGACGGGTGTCACCAGGAACGGGGTGATGAGGAGGGTACGCACGATGCCGCGGCCCAGGAAGGCGCGGTCGAGCAGCAGGGCGAGCAGCAATCCGAGCACCACCGAGATCAGCACGGTGCCGACGATCAGGATCACGGTGTTGACCGCGACCTCACGGAACTGGCTGTCCTGGAACACGTCCACGTAGTTCTGCAGCCCGACGAACGCCTGGGAGCCCGGACGCACCAGGTTCCAGGACTGCGTCGAGTAGTACAGCGTGAACAGGAACGGGATCTGGGTCACCACGATCATGAAGATCAGAGCGGGCAGCAACGGCCCCCGGCGACGCCATCCCTCGGCGCGGGAGACGCTGTCGTCCTTGGCCTCCCGCAGTTCCCGCACCCGGTCGGCGGTGCCGTCCGCGGTGGGTTTCTCGGCGATGGTTGTCATCGTTCCTCCCGATAGGTCGCGCCGACCACCTCGGCGTACTGCTGTGCCTGGGCGAGCGCCTCGGGCACGGTCTGCTGGCCTGCGATCGCCGCACTGATCTGCTGGCTTACGCGGGTTCCGAGATCCTGGAACTCCGGGATCGCCAGGAACTGCACGCCGGTGTACGGAACCGGTTGCACGGTGGGCGCATCCGGTGTCGCGTTCTCGATCGCCTCGAGCGTCAGCGGTCCGTAGGCCGCCGAGGCTTCCTTGTACTCGGGAATCTCGTAGGTCGACAGCCGGCTGCCCGGAGGCACCCGCTCCCAGCCCAGATCCTCACCGACCGTGCGTATGTATTGCTTGTCGGTCATCCAAGAGATGAACTTCCACGCCGCATCGGGATTCTCGCTGCTCTCGGGGATTCCCAGCGACCAGCTGTACAGCCAGCCGGAGTTGTCCTTCACCTCGATCGGCGCGGGGGCGTACCCGATCTTGCCGACGACGGCGCTCGACGCCGGATCCTCCAGCGTGGACACCGCGGACGTCGAGTCGTACCACATCGCCACCTGGCCCTGGGCCAGCTGTGTGGCGCACTCGCCGAAACCGCTCGTCGCGGCGCCGGGCTCGCCGTACTCGCGCACCAGGTCGACGTAGAACTGCACCGCGCGTTCCACCTCCGGGCTGGTCAGCTGAGCGTTCCAGTCCTCGTCGAACCAGCGGCCACCGAACGTGTTGATGACCGTGTCGAGGGGTGCGAGCAATTCACCCCAGCCCGGCTTGCCGCGCAGGCAGATGCCTGCCATGTCCTCGGAGTCGAGTTGCTTCGCCGCCGCTGCGACCTCGGCCCACGTCGGCTTCTCCGACAGGGTGATTCCGGCCTGCTCGAACAGGTCCTTGCGGTACATCAGGAACGAGGACTCGCCGTAGAACGGCACCGAGTACATGTTCCCCTCGTAGGACAGCGACTCGCGCAGGGTGGGGATGAAGTCGGCCTCGTCGTAACCCCCCGTCGCCTCGGCGTATTCCGAAAGGTTCTTCAGCCAACCGTACTTGGCCCACTGCGGGGTCTCGTAGTTGCTGATCATCACGACGTCGAACTCACCGCCACCGGTTGCCGTGGACGCCGTGATCTTCGCGCGCGCCTGGTTCTCCGACAGCGTGACGAACTTCAGGTCGATGTCGGGATTCTCTTCCTCGAACTGCGAGGCGAGCTTCTGCGCATCCTGCATCTGTGAATTGGAGACCATCGCGATGGTGATGGTCTGGTCCGACGCGCCCAGCGATCCGGCGCCTGCACATCCGCTCAGCGTGAGGCAGAGCGCTCCCGCTCCGGCTACCAGCATCGTCGCCGGTTTCCTGTGTTTCTTCACCGATCTTCACCTCTCTTGCGTGGTGCTACTGATCGAGCAGCCAACGCGCGCATTCGATGTCGCAGACCAGCATCTTGGCCAGTCCGCCGTGGAGGGCACCCAGTGCCGCTTGGTGTTTGGCGACGCCACCCGTGACGAGGATCGACCCCTCGCACGCGCGGATGTCGTCGAGAGGAACGGACATGGCCCGTTCGTCCAGAGGGCCGGCAACCTCGGTGCCGTCGAGCCGGTAGAAGCGTCCACCGACTTCACCGACCGCGCCGAGGCCGGTGAGCACGGACAGCATGTCCGTGTCGATGAAGCTGCCCTCGAACAGGGTGGTCGACGTGGAGACGGCACCCGTTCCGAACATCATCATTTCCGCGGTCCGCCCGGCCTCGAGCGCCTTGGAGATGACGGAGTCGCCCCGCATGGATACCACGGTCGACGCGTCCGCGTACAGCGGAACGGGAAGCCGAACAGTGTTGGCCTGCAGCTGCTCTGCGCATCTACCCAGAACGTACTCCGTTCCGGTCTGGTAGTTGATGGCACTCACCGAGCCGTCGAGCTGGACGACGGACGCGCACGTGGCCGCCCCGGACGGCAGACCCTGCGCGACGGCGACCGTCTCCGGCCCCCAGGTGAATCCGAGGGTGTCGCCCTCGCGAATCCGGCGAACCAGCAGCGACGCCGCGGCCCGCCCGACGCCGGCGAAGCTGTTGTGGTCGTCGATCGCACCGGCGGCGTCGACGGAATCGGCGACCACCACCGCCTCGACGAGTCCGAACTTCTCCTCGAGCGCGCGCTCCTCGTCCGAGCGCAGCGCATCACGCAGATGCGCGGGTGCCTGCACCTCGATGCGCACCAGGCCCTGGGCGCGGGCTCGTGCCACCAGCCGGCCCGCGGTGGGGCGGGAGACACCGAGTCGTGTGGCGACCTCGGCCTGGGTCATTCCGTCGAGGTAGTACAGCGTTGCAGCGCGCAACGCGAGGCGCAGATCCTCCGTCGTGGACGGCGGTGGTGCCGTGATGAGAGACGGCGTCGGGGCCGTCGAGTTGGGGGACGTCACTGGTTCTCCTCGCCATGATCCCGGGTCCGTCGTGTGTGTCTTCGGAGCCCCGGGGAAACCGTGAGCAAATGATCACTATGCGTTCATCTGCTCAGTACGCTAGCATCGAAGTGTGACCCACACAACACTCCCTTCGGATATCCCCAGGACGATGCGTGCCAGCGTGCTCGTCGAGCCGGGTGTGATCGAGATCCGGGAACGCCCCGTGCCCACTCCCGCCCCCGGCGACGTCCTGGTCCGCGTGGCCTCGGTAGGTGTCTGCGGATCGGACGCCCACTACTACCGCGAGGGCCGCATCGGCGAGTTCGTGGTCGAACAGCCGATCGTGCTGGGCCACGAGGCGTCGGGCACCGTCGTAGGTGTCGGCGACGGGGTCCCGGCAGCGCGTATCGGGCAGCGTGTCTCCATCGAACCGCAACGCCCCGACCCGGACACCGACGAATCCCGGCGCGGTCTCTACAACCTGTGCCCGCACATGCAGTTCTATGCCACCCCGCCGATCGACGGGGCGCTGGCCGAATACGTGACCATCGGCTCGGCGTTCGCCCATGCGATTCCGGACGAGATGTCCGAGGACGCGGCCGCGCTGTGCGAGCCGCTGTCCGTGGCCATCGCCACCACCCGCAAAGCCGGAGTGACGGCGGGATCCCGTGTTCTGATCGCGGGCGCGGGGCCGATCGGAATCGCCATGGTGCAGACCGCCCTCGCGTTCGGTGCCACCGAAGTGGTCGTCTCGGACCTCGATCCCCGGCGACGCGACGTCGCAACCAAATTCGGTGCCACCGCGGTGCTCGACCCCCGCGAGCAGGACGTCGCGGGACTCCACGTGGACGCGTTCGTCGACGCGTCCGGCGCCCCGAGTGCGGTGCTGGCCGGAATCCAGGCCGTCAGGCCCGCGGGATCCGTGGTTCTGGTGGGCATGGGCGCCCCCGAGATGACACTGCCGGTCCAGACCATCCAGAACCGGGAGTTGGTACTGACCGGGGTATTCCGCTACGCCAACACGTGGCCGACGGCGATCGCCCTCGCGCGGTCGGGGCGGGTCGACCTCGATTCGATGGTCACCGGAAGATTTCCGCTCGCCGAAGCGGAGCAAGCACTGAACGCAGACCGGACGCCGGGCAGCCTCAAGGCCGTCGTACGCGTCCAGGAATGAGGAGAGACCGATGCAACTGTGCGCGCAGGCACTGCAACAGTTCGACGACACCGTGCAGGTGCCGAATTACGATCGAAGCGACATCACCGTAGGGATAGTGCATTTCGGTGTCGGCGGATTCCACCGCGCACATCAGGCGATGTACGTCGACCGGTTGCTGCGACGCGGGGAGGCCCGCGAGTGGGGCATCTGCGGGGTCGGGGTCCTGCCCGGTGACCGGCGCATGAAGGACGTCCTCGACGCGCAGGACGGCCTGTACACGCTGGCGCTGCGGCACCCGGACGGCACCTGGGACGTCAGCGTCATCGGGTCCATCGTCGACTACCTCTTCGCCCCCGACGACCCCGAGGCCGTGATCGAGAAGATCGCCGCGGAGTCCACGAAGATCGTCTCACTGACGATCACGGAGGGCGGCTACAACTTCACCCACGACACCGGCGAGTTCGATGCCGAGAACCCGGATGTCGTACACGATCTCACCGACGGCGCCGCGCCGCGGACCACGTTCGGACTCGTCGTCGAGGCACTGGCCCGGCGCCGAGCGCGCGGGCTGCCGTCGCCGACCATCATGTCCTGCGACAACATTCAGGGCAACGGCGACGTGGCGCGCAAGATGTTCCTGGCGTACGCCGAATTGAAGGATCCCGAACTGGCGGCGTGGATGCGCGCGGAGACGTCGTTCCCCAACTCGATGGTCGACCGCATCACGCCCGTCACCACCCCCGAGGTGACGGAGGCGCTGTCGTCGCGGTTCGGCATCGACGACCAGTGGCCCGTCGCCGCCGAACCGTTCACGTCGTGGGTGCTCGAGGACGCCTTCCCGCTCGGTCGCCCGGCATTCGAGGACGTCGGCGTCCAGGTGGTCGACGACGTCGAACCCTACGAACTGATGAAGCTGCGTCTGCTCAACGCGAGCCACCAGGGCCTCTGCTACTTCGGCTACCTGTCGGGATACCGGCTCGTGCACGACGTCGCGCAGGATCCACTCTTCGCCGACTTCCTGCTCGCGTACATGGACGAGGAGGCCACGCCCACCCTGGCGCCGGTGCCCGGAGTCGATCTCGACGAGTACAAGCGCACGCTCATCGAACGATTCTCCAACCCCGAGATCCGCGACACCGTCGCCCGCCTGTGCGCCGAATCCTCCGACCGCATCCCGAAGTGGCTGCTGCCCGTGATCCGCGAAAACCTGCTGGCCGACCGGCCCGTTCGACTGTCCGCCGCGATCGTGGCGAGCTGGGCCCGGTATGCCGAGGGAGTCGACGAGGACGGCGAGCCCATCGACGTCGTCGACCAATTGAAGGACTCCCTCGTGCCGATCGCGCGCAGCCAGCACGAGAACCGCACTGCCTTCATCGAGAATCAGTCTGTCTTCGGCGACCTGGCCGACAATCCGCGCTTCGTCACCGCGTACCTCTGGGCGCTGGACTCGCTGTACAGCGTCGGTGCACGGGAGACACTCGAGGCTCTGCGTGAGAAGGTGCAGTCATGAGTCTGGTCATCGGTGAAGCTCTCATCGACATCGTGACGGCGAGCGACGGCGCCACCACCGAGTATGTCGGCGGCAGCCCGCTCAACGTCGCGGTCGGCCTCGGCCGGCTCGGTCGTCCGGTCGAATTCGTCACCCGGATCGGCGACGACACGAGAGGCGGCGCGATCGTCCGGCACCTTGAGCAGTCGGGAGTGAGCCTCGCGCCCGGCAGCATCACCGCGCAGCGAACGGCGACGGCCCACGCCACCCTCGATTCCGCCGGATCCGCCACCTACGAGTTCGACATCGAGTGGGACCTTCCCTGCCCGAGCGGGTCGTCCACACCGGCGCTCGTCCACACCGGTTCCATTGCCGCCGTGATGGAACCCGGCTGCGACGTCGTCGCAGACATGCTCGACCGCCGCCGCTCGTCGGCGACCATCAGCTACGACCCCAACGTACGACCGGTGTTGATCACCGACAAGGCACGCGCCCGGCAGCGGATCGAGCACCTCGTGTCGATCTCGGACATCGTCAAGGTCAGCGACGAGGACCTCCGCTGGTACGACCCCGACCGAAATCCCGAGGACATCGCCCGCGAGTGGCTGTCCCGCGGCCCGGCGATGGTCGCGGTGACGAAGGGCGCCGAGGGCGCATTCGCGGTCTGCGCGGCCGGACTCGTCGAGGTCGCGGCCCGCAACGTCGAGGTGGTCGACACGGTCGGCGCGGGCGACGCGTTCATGGCCGGGCTCCTCGACGGGTTCTGGTCGCACGGCTTCCTCGGCGCGGAGAGCCGCGGCGCCCTCCACGCGATCGCCCCGGAGGAAGTGCGGAACGTGCTGGACAACGCGGTGCTGATGTCGGGTCTCACGGTCGCGCGTGCCGGGGCGGACCTGCCCACCCGCGAGACACTGGATCGCGCGGCGGGTGTCCGGCAATGACCCTCGTCGCGGGCATCGATTCGTCCACCCAGTCGTGCAAGGTGATCGTCTGCGACGCCGACACCGGTGAACTCGTCCGCGAGGGCAGGGCGTCGCATCCGGACGGCACCGAGGTCGACCCGCAGGCGTGGGCTTCGGCCCTCGACAGCGCCATCGCCGCCGCCGGCGGACTCGACGACGTCGCCGCGGTCTCGGTCGGCGCGCAACAGCACGGCATGGTGTGCCTCGACGACACCGGGACGGTCGTGCGTCCGGCGTTGCTGTGGAACGACACTCGCTCCGCCGACGCCGCCGCCCAACTGGTGGACGACCTCGGTGGTCCGGACGCGTGGGCGGACGCCGTCGGTGTGGTGCCGCTCGCCGCGATCACCGTCAGCAAACTGCGCTGGCTCGCCGATTCCGAACCGGCGAACGCCGACCGGACGTCCGCGGTGTGCCTGCCCCACGACTGGCTCGGCTGGCAGCTCACCGGCAGGTCCGATCTCGGCACCCTGGCCACCGACCGCGGCGACGCCAGCGGCACCGGATACTTCTCTGCGGCCACGGATTCCTACCGTCCCGACCTGCTGTCGCTGGCGCTGCGCGGACGCACGGCCACCGTGCCGCGCGTGGCCCACCCGGCCGAGAAGATCGGGGAAACCCGCTGGGGCGCCGCCGTCGGCCCCGGCACCGGCGACAATGCCGCCGCCGCACTGGCTCTCGACGCCCAGGAAGGCGACGTCGTCGTCTCCGTGGGAACGTCGGGCGTCGTGTCCGCGGTGTCCGTGACACCGGCGAACGATCCGGGCGGTTTCGTCGCCGGCTTCGCCGATGCCACCGGACGTCAACTGCCCCTCGTGTGCACGCTGAACGCTGCCCGGGTGCTCGACGCGACCGCCTCGCTGCTGGGCGTCGATCACGACGAACTGTCGCGGCTGGCGCTGTCGGCGCCGTCCGGCAGTGGCGGACTGGTGATGGTGCCGTATTTCGAGGGTGAGCGCACCCCCAACCGTCCGAACGCCACCGGCTCCGTTCACGGACTCCGGCTGGCCAATTCGACCCCCGCCCACCTCGCCCGCGCGGCAGTCGAGGGGCTGCTGTGCGGCCTGGCGGACGGCATCGACCACCTGACCGCCCAGGGCGTCACGGTGCGTCGCATCCTCCTCGTCGGCGGCGGCGCCCGCTCACAGGCACTGTGCGAACTCGCGCCCGCCATCTTCGGGGCCCCGGTCCTGGTGCCGCAACCGGCGGAGTACGTCGCGATCGGCGCCTGCAGGCAGGCGGCCTGGACGCTGGCCGGGACCCCGGAACCACCCAAGTGGGATCAGACGTCCACCCGGCGCTACGAGGCCGACCCGGCACCCGAAGTGCGCGAGCGGTATAGGCGCTCCGCGCCCGTGCGTGGTTAAAGAGTCTCAGGACTCCTCAACCACGCACGGGTGACTACGCCACCTTCACCAGCATCTTCCCGACGTTTCCGCCGCGCATGAGCTGCAGGAACGCGTCGACCGAGTTCTCGATGCCGTCGACAATGGTCTCGTCGTGAACCACGTCGCCGGACGCGAGCCACGGTCCCATCTTGGCGGCGAACTCGGGGAAGACGTGCGTGTAGTTGCCGAGGGTGAAGCCCTCGAGGGTGAGGCCGCGGCTGATGATGTTCACCATGTTGTCGGGGCCCGGCGTGCGCTCGGTGGCGTTGTACGCGGAGATGGCGCCGCACAGGGCTGCTCGTCCGCCGTTCCGCATGACGTCGAGTGCGGCCTCGAGGTGGTCGCCGCCGACGTTGTCGAAGTAGACGTCGATGCCGTCGCCCGCGAGCCCGCGAAGCTGTTCGCGCACCGGTGCCTGCTTGTAGTCGAAGGCGGCGTCGTATCCGTAGCGGTCGGTGAGCAGCGCGACCTTCTCCGCGGACCCGGCGGATCCGATGACGCGGGACGCGCCCTCGAGTCGGGCGATCTGCCCGGCGGCGGTCCCCACCGCACCCGCGGCGCCGGAGATGAACACGGAGTCGCCGGCCTTCAGGTGGGCGATGTGCACGAGTCCGACGTAAGCCGTGAGCCCGGTCAGTCCTAGAATCCCCAAATAGGCCGAGATCGACACTCCCGGAATCTCTTCGACGACGCGGAACGCCGAGGCGTCACCCTGCGCGACGTCCCGCCACCCGAGGTCGTGCACCACCACCGAACCGACCGGATGCGTGGCGGCGGTGGATTCGACGACCCGGCCGACAGCTCCGCCGGTCATCGTCTCGCCCAGCGCGAACGGCGGAATGTACGACTTCACGTCGTTCATCCGGCCGCGCATGTAGGGGTCTACCGACACGAACTCGTTGGCCACGCGCACCTGGTCGGGCCCGAGGTCGGGCAGTTCGACGGTGGCGGTGCGGAAGTCGTCCTGGGTGGGCCAGCCCACCGGCCGGTTGATCAGCTGAATCTGGGTGCTCGACGTCATGGTGTTCCTTTCGATCCTTCTGAGGTCACAGCGCCAGTCCGAGCGCGAGGAGGACTACGGCGAGCAGCGGAAGTGTGCCCTGCGTGATCGCCGCGCGAGCCTTGTCGGGCGACGACAGCACGAGCACGAGCGCTGCGAGCAGCATGGATCCTGCGCCGGCGAAGATCAGGGCCGAACCGACGGCGGTCGCGCCGATGATCACGGCGACGATGCCGACTGCCGTCACGATCGCCAGGAAGAGGTTGTAGAAGCCCTGGTTGAAGGCAAGCTCCTTGGTGGTACCGGCTTCTTCGGCACTGGTCCCGAACGTCGCGCGGGTGCGCGGCGTGGTCCAGAGGACGGACTCGAGCACGAAGATGTACACGTGCAGCGCACTGGCGAGTGCGGCAAGAACAAGACCCGCGGCGACCATACGAAACTCCTCCTCGTTCTGAACTGACCATTTCAATATATACTGAAATGGTCGTTTCACAACCAGGAGTGAGGATCGTCATGCCGCGCACGCAGGATTTCGACACGGCCGAAGTGGTCGGCCGCGCCCGCGACCTGTTCTGGGACAAGGGCTTCGAAGCCACGTCGATACCCGACCTCGAGCGCGTAACCGGCTTGAATCGGTCGAGCCTGTACAACGCGTTCACCAGCAAACGCGGACTTTTCGACGCCGCCGTGCACGACTACCTGGACCGGGTCGTTCGCCCCCGGCTCCGCATCCTGACCGACGAGCCCACTCGCCCCGACGCCGCCGTGCGCTACTACCGCAGCCTCGCCGGCGCCCTCGCGTCCCTGCCCGACGAAACCCCCGGACGCGGCTGCCTCCTGCTCAACAGTGCCGCCGGTTTCGCCGCCCACGACGACACCCAACGGTCCGTCGTCGACGCATACCAGCGTGAACTGTCCGGGGCGCTCACCCACGCACTCCGGGCGCACGACCCGGACGCGTCGACCGCCACCCTGGCACACCGGACCCGGCTCCTGACGTCACTGTCCGTCAGCGCGCTACTGCTGTCGCGGGTCAACCGGGACGAGGCCGTCGCGGTCGCGAACACCGCCGTCGAGCAGTTGGAGGAATGGCGACCCACCTCCTGACGTGAGTGGCAAAGAGTGCCCCGACACGCTTTGCCACTCACATACGCTGGTGCCCGCTGACCCAGTCCGCCATCACGTCCGCCAGCGCCTCGGCGCCGCGGTTGCAGTCGTCCGCGTCGGCGAACTCGTCGGGCGAGTGGGACACGCCGGTGGGGTTGCGGACGAACATCATCGCCGTCGGCACCTTCGCGGACAGGATTCCGGCGTCGTGGCCGGCAGCGGTCGGGAGGACGGGAATGTCACCCAGGTGGGCGAGCGAGCGGCGCAGTCGTTCCCGGGTGGAGTGCGGGAACTCGACGATCGGCGTGACCGATTCGGCGTCGACCTCGAGACCGATACCGTCGGCGGCCGCGTAGGCCTGCGCCTCGGCGGTGATCTGCTGCACCAGCTTCGTCAACGTCTCCTCGTCGGCGGCCCGCGCATCGAGCCACGCCCGCACCTCCGACGGAATAGCGTTGGCACCGTTGGGAAGTACCCGCACCTTGCCGAACGTCGCGACCGCCTCGTGCAGCGTCGCGGCGGTCCGGGCGGTGTGAACGGAGGAGGCGAACGCGAGCATCGGGTCGCGGCGGTCGACGAGTCGAGTGGCGCCGGCGTGGTTGGCCTCTCCGGAGAACACGAACTGCCACCGGCCGTGCGGCCAGATCGATGACGCCACGGCGATGGGGCTGTCGATCAGGTCGAGCGCGCGTCCCTGTTCGACGTGCAACTCGACGTACACGCCGACGCGGTCGACGAGGTCTGGGTCCTCGCCGAGACACTGCGGGTCGCGGCCGGCGCCGACCAGTGCCTCGCCGAGGCTGATGCCGTCGTTGTCCCGCAGCGCCAGCGCGCGTTCGGGTGCCAGCGCCCCGGTGGACAGTTGCGAGCCGACGCACGCGACACCGAACCGTGCGCCCTCCTCGTCGGAGAAGGCAGTGACCGCCACCGGACGCGTCGGCGTGATCCCCCGCTCGCGAACCAGGTCGATCGCGGCGAACGCCGACACCACCCCCAGCGGTCCGTCGTAGGCGCCACCGTCGGGTACCGAGTCGAGGTGCGATCCGGTGACGAAACTGTCGCGGGGGTCGCCGTCCCAGCCCTTCGGCATCCACCACGCCCACAGATTGCCGTTGCGGTCCTCCTCGACGCTCATGCCGCGTGCCTGCGCGCAGTCCGAGAACCATTCGCGCAGCGTCATGTCGGCGTCGTTCCACGCGAATCTTCGGTATCCCCTGGTCGACTTGTGCTGTCCCACATCGAGGATGCTCGCCCAGAGCGAAACGAAGGAAGTCATGTTCTCGGTCCTCTACTCATAGTTCCAAAGCCGGCAGGCGCTTCGCGCCCGTGCGCCTTTCTGGTTGCTCCAGCTACCAAAAAGGCGCACGGGTGGCGGAGCCGCCTACAGGGCGCCGGGGATCCAGGTGGTTCCGGCGAGGGGCACGCGGGCCATCGCCGACGCCTCGACGGTGAGGGCGACGAGGTCCTCGGGTTCGAGGTTGCGCAGATGCGACTTGCCGCAGGCGCGGGCGAGGGTCTGCGCCTCCATGGTGAGCACCCGCAGGTAGTTCGCGAGCCGCCGTCCGCCCTCGACGGGGTCGAGGTTCTTGGACAGTTCCGGGTCCTGGGTGGTGATGCCGGCAGGGTCCTTGCCGGCCTGGAAGTCGTCGTAGAACCCGGCCGCCGAGCCGAGTTCCTCGTACTGCTTCGCGTAGCGGGGGCTGTTGTCGCCCAGCGCGATCAGAGCGGCGGTGCCGATGGCGACGGCGTCCGCCCCGAGGGCCATGGCCTTCGCGACGTCGGCGCCGCTGCGGATGCCCCCCGACACGATGAGCTGTACCTTGCGATGCACCCCGAGTTCCTGCAGCGCCTGCACCGCCTGCGGGATCGCGGCCAGGGTGGGGATGCCGACGTGCTCGATGAACACGTCCTGGGTGGCGGCGGTGCCGCCCTGCATGCCGTCGACCACGACGACGTCGGCACCGGCCTTCACGGCGAGTTTCACGTCGTAGTAGGTGCGGGTGGCGCCGACCTTGATGTAGATCGGCTTCTCCCAGTTGGTGATCTCGCGCAGTTCGATGATCTTGATCGCGAGGTCGTCGGGGCCGGTCCAGTCGGGGTGCCTGCACGCCGACCGCTGGTCGACGCCCATCGGGAGGGTGCGCATCCCGGCGACGCGTTCGGTGATCTTCTGTCCCAGCAGCATTCCGCCGCCGCCGGGCTTCGCGCCCTGGCCGAGGACGATCTCGATGGCGTCGGCCTTGCGCAGGTCGTCCGGGTTCATCCCGTACCGGGACGGCAGGTACTGGTAGACGAGGTTCTTCGACTGCCCCCGTTCCTCGGGGGTCATGCCGCCGTCACCGGTGGTGGTGGATGTGCCGACCTCGCTGGCGCCGCGGCCGAGGGCTTCCTTCGCCTGCCCGGACAGTGCACCGAAGCTCATGCCGGCGATGGTGATCGGGATGTCCAGGTGCAGCGGGAACTTGGCGTTGCGGTCGCCGAGCACGACGTCGGTGTCGCACTTCTCGCGGTAGCCCTCGAGCGGGTACCGCGACATCGACGCGCCGAGGAACAGCAGGTCGTCGAAGTGCGGCAGCGTGCGCTTGGCACCCCAGCCGCGGATGTCGTAGATGCCGGTTTCGGCGGCGCGTTGGATCTCGGAGATGACGCCGCGGTCGAACGTCGCCGATTCGCGCAGGGCCGGGTTCGGGGTGGTCATGACGGTTCTCCTAGTACGCGCTGGCGTTGTCGACGTGGAAGTTGTAGAGGTTGCGGGCGGAGCCGTAGCGGGTGAACTCGGACGGGTCGGCGTCGAAACCGGCCTGATCCAGCAGTTCCCGCAGTTCCGTCAGGTGCTCCTCGCGCATGTCCTTCTTAATGCAGTCGGCGCCGAGGGAGGCGACGGTGCCGCGCACGTAGATGCGGGCCTCGTACAGCGAGTCGCCGAGGGCCTCGCCGGCGTCGCCGAGGACGACGAGACGTCCGGCCTGACCCATGAACGCGGACATGTGGCCGATGTTGCCGCCGACGACGATGTCGACGCCCTTCATCGAGATGCCACAGCGCGCAGCGGCATTGCCGTCGATCACGAGGAGGCCGCCGTGGGCGGTGGCGCCCGCGGACTGCGACGCATCACCCTTGACGTGCACCGTTCCCGACATCATGTTCTCGGCGACCCCGACTCCGGCGTTGCCGGTGACGGTCACCGTCGCGTGCTGGTTCATGCCGGCGCAGTAGTAGCCGACGTGCCCGTCGATGGTGACGTCGATGTCGGAGTCGAGGCCGCAGGCCAGCGCGTGCGCGCCCTGCGGGCCGGTGACGGTGACCGTCTTCGGGGCCTCGGGGGAGGTGAGCCGCTCGTTGACGGCACGGGTACTCGACGTCTCGAGGTTCAGGACAGTCGCTTCGGTGGTGGCTACCGGTGCCATACGTACACCTCTTCCGGTTCGGGCTCGAAGATTCGGGCGTTGTCGACGCCAGGCAGGTTCGCCAGGGCGCGGTATTCGGAGGCCATCGCGACCCACTGGTCGGTCTCGGCGATGACGGCGGGCTTGCAGGAGATGGCGTCCCGGACCACGGCGAACGAGTCGGCCGTCGAGACGAGCAGGGTGTAGAAGCCGTCGAACGTCTCGTTCAGCGTCAGCAGCGCCTTCTCCAGGTCGACGCCCTCGGCGAGCTGCTTGGCGACGAACCGCGCCCCGACCTCGGTGTCGTTGGCGCTGTCGAAGACGACGCCGTCACGTTCGAGCTGATGCTTGATGCTCATGTGGTTCGAGAACGAGCCGTTGTGCACGAGGCACTGGTCGGGGCCGACGGAGAACGGGTGCGACCCCTCGGCAGTCACCGCGGATTCGGTGGCCATGCGGGTGTGCGCGACACCCTGCCAGCCGCTCGCCGACGGCAGCCCGAACCGGTTCGCCAGGTCGATGGGGTTTCCGACGCCCTTGAGGACGGTCAGGTCGTCACCGAAGCCGATGACCCGCGCCGACGGCACCACGCTGCGCACTGCCGCCGCGAGATCCTCGGCGACGACGACGCCGTGCAGGATCGTCGTCGGGGACAGGTCGATTCCGGTGACGGTGGTGTCGAGTGACGCCGACAGCCTTGCGGCGAGTTCCGTTGCGGGGATGGGGCAGTCGAGCAGCGAGACCGTGGAATCCCCGACCGGTGACCAGGCCTGGTCCCCGTAAATCGCCATGCCTGCGGAATCGGGTCCGCGGTCGCACATCTGACCGAGCATGTCGGTGAGCAGGGCGCCGAGTTGTGGGTAGAGGGACGGCTCACGCAGGTGAAGTCCGACGATTCCACACATGGATGTCTCCTTTCGGGAGGTCTGTCAGAACGCTGTCAGGTAGTGGTCGAGTTCCCAGGGGGAGACGGTGTTGTGCCAGGCGAAGAACTCCTCGCGCTTGAGTGTCGCGAAGTACTCGGCGACCCCGGGGCCCGCGACGTCCAGGGCGCCCGTCACCACCGGATCCGATTCCAGGGCGTCCATCGCATGCAGCAGCGTCATCGGCAGCATGTCGCTGGGACTGTCGCCGGAGCCGGGGGTGCCGGGGTCGAGATCGCGTTCGATGCCGTCCAGGCCGGCGGCGATGGCGGTGGCCGCGGCGAGGTAGGGGTTGGCCGAGCCGTCGCCGCCGCGCAGTTCCACCCGGTTCCTGTCCGGAACCCGGAGGTAGTGGGTGCGGTCGTTGCCGCCGTACGTGGCATACCGCGGCGACCAGGTCGCGCCGCTGCTCGTCGACGTGGCGCCGGTCCGCTTGTACGAGTTGACGGTCGGCGCGATCACACCCTGCAGCGCACACGCGTGCTCGAGGATTCCCGCGATGAACGCGTACGCCGTCCTCGACAGTCCCAGCCCCTTCGGATCGTCGCCGTCCGGGAACACCGAACCGGCGTCGTTCCACAGCGACAGGTGCAGGTGCATCCCGGAACCGGTGCGGTCGGAGAAAGGTTTGGGCATGAACGTGGCCTTCATGCCGCGCTTCTCGGCGATCACCGACAGCAGGTACCTTGCGGTGATCACCCGGTCGGCGGTGGTCATGGCGTCGGCGTAGTCGAAGTTCTGCTCGAACTGCCCGTTGCCGTCCTCGTGGTCGTTGGCGTAGTTGCCCCACCCGAGCGTGTTCATGGCCGCGGACACCTCGGTCAAATGGTCGTACATCCGGGTGACGTCGCGGGCGTCGTAACACGGCTGACGACTGACGTCGGCCGTGTCCGCGGTCGTGAGGGCGCCGTCTCCGGTGCGGTGGACGAGGAAATACTCGATTTCCGCGCCGACGTTGACGGACAGGCCGAGATCGGACGCCTTCTTCAGCGTCTCCTTCAGGATCACCCGCGGCGCATACGGCCAGGGCTTTCCCTCCACGTGCGGGTCGCAGTGCACGATCGCCAGTCCGGGTTTGACGAACGGGATCGGCGTGAACGACGAGACATCCGGTACGGCAACGAGATCGGAATCCTTGGGCTCCTGCCCCATGTGCCCCGCCGCGTAGCCGGCGAAGCCCACGCCGTCGTCCTGAAGCTGTTCGACGGCCTCGATCGGGACCAGTTTGGCGCACGGCTTGCCGGACAGCGTCACGAACAGGGCGAGGATGAAGGTGGTTCCGGTGGCCCGGGCCACCTCGGACAAGGTCTGCGGTGGGGTTGTCACGATGTTCTGCGCGGTGAACGCGTCAGCAGTGTCGACAGCCATGGGTAGCTCCTGAACTGGTGGTCTACGGGTGAGGGGGTCTGTGGGTCAGCGCATCTCGCCGGCGCCCTCGTAGGGGTGCAGGCTGAACAGGAGGTCGCCCTCCTCGAAGCGTGAGTAGCGGAAGTCGGACGGCTCGACGTTCGGGAGGCTGGTCGTGCCGTCGTCGAGCAGCATGTCGGCGACGAGGCGACCGACCGCGGGTGAGATCTTGAAACCGTGACCGGAGAACCCGGTGGCCAGGAACAGTCCGTCGACCGGTGCGGGTCCGATGATCGGGTTGTAGTCGGGAGTGACGTCGTACGCGCCGACGTAGCTCGAGGTGATCCGCGGATCGGGCATGTCGGGCAGACGGTTCCCGAGCTTGCCGATGTTCTTCTCGATGGTGCTGTCGTCCGCGCGGTTGCTGTACTTGTCGGGGTCGATGTATTCGGGCGCGGCGTGGTCGCTGTTGCCGACGAGCAGTTCACCGTTCGGCTCACGGCAGATGTACTGCAGTCCGGCCAGGTCCGACAGCACCGGCACCTCCGGAGTCGGAACACCCTGGTCGATCAGGACGAGCTGTGCCCGTTGGGCTTTCACCGGGATGTCGACGCCGACACCGGCGCCGAGTTCAGGGGCCCACGGACCGGTCGCGAGGATCACCTGCTCGGCATGCACTTCGTCGCCGTTCGTGAGCGTCACCCCGTAGACGCGGCCGTCCGCGTTCTGCAGCAGCGACGCCACCGGCGTGCTCTGGCGGATTTTGACGCCCAGCTTGCGGGCCGAGGCACCGAACGCCATGCCGGCCATGTACGCCTCCCCGCGGCCACCGAGGGGCTCGTACGCGAAGGCGGCGAAGTCGTCGAGATGCAGCCCCGGCCACAGTTCGGCCATCTTGTCGTGTCCGATGTAGTCGACGTCGATACCGAGGCCCTGCATCATCGCGACGTTCGCCTTCAGCGGGTCGATGTTGTTCTCACCGACGCCGACCACGTATCCGCACTGGCGGAATGCCATGTCGTCGCCGAAGATCTCGGTGGCCCTGGTGAAGATGTCGACGCCGTACCACGACATCGCCGCCAGCGACGGCGTCCCGTAGTGGCACCGGACCACGCCACTGGACTTGCCGGTCATGCCCGAGCACAGGGTGTCACGCTCGAGGACCAGGACATCGGTCTCGCCGCGGTCCGCGAGCGACCACGCGATGGCGAGACCTTCGAGTCCCCCACCGACGATCACGAACTTTGCTGTCTGTGTCACGTTGCTTCCTTCATTCGGCCGGATGATCGGGCGCTGTCGGCTTGGGTAGCGGTTCGTTTCACCTCATGAATCGCTGTTGTTCACTATGAAACAGTTCTACTATGTCGATCGTGTTACGGCAACGTTGTCGGTGCATCACCAAATCACGGCGCTCAAAAGCTTTTTCAAAAACTATCTTCGCTCTCATCTGCATGTTTCCGGCCTCTCCGGATTGATTTACGTCATCGAAATATGTCTTGTGGTTTCCTGTTGCTACTCCTCGTTTCATACAGAGGAGTCGCGGACCCAACTCACCACACCTTCAGGGAGAACCCATGACCACGACCGACAAGCCCACCGCCGTCCCGTTCCGCGTCACCGCTGGATTCCACGAGAACCTGCCTCAGATGCCGGTCTCGGAGTACCCGGGCACCAAGGGATACATCGACGACGTCTTCGCCAACCCGGACGGCTCGGAGATGTCGGCCGGCTACTTCGAACTCCAGCGCACCGACGCCCCGCTCGACTACTACTACGCCTACGACGAGATGAAGGTCGTCCTCGAAGGGGAGTTCACCCTCGAGAACCTCGACACCGGCCAGGTCGAGGTGGCGAAGGCGAAGGACGCGATCTTCTTCCCCAAGGGCTCGCGCATCCGCTTCACCACCCCCGACCGCGCGTTAGCCTACTTCGTCGGCCACCGTTCCTTCGCTCCCTGATCCGCGATGGCGGTTTCGATGAGGTCGACCAGCGTCCCCCGGTGGCGATCCGATTACTCGGCCGTCGACGACCTCGCAGCGGGCGCTCTCGTCACCCGCTACGTATTGGTCTCGGACCGCACGGTCGGCGCGCAGGTCCTCCGCGCGCTGTCCGAGCGCGTGGCGCCCGTTCCCACTCGCACGGTGATCGTCGACGACGGGGCCGGATCCGGGTTCGGCGGGCTCGACGAGCTGTTGTCCGAGGCGCGCATCGGGTGGCGGTTCGTCGTGGCGGGACCCGACCACATGGTGGGGGCGGTGCGTGCTCGGCTGATCTCCGCGGGCGCGGTGCCCAGCGAGATCGCCGTGGTGATCACCGACCCCGACGTATGGATGCGCGACGTGTTCTGCGCGCACTGCCACACGACGTCGTCCTCGGTGCCGGTAGCCATCGGCGGCCGGACACCGTGCAGCGGTTGTTCCGCCGAACTCACCGTCTACTACCACTACTCCCGGCGTCACAGCGCCTACCTGGGATATCGAGCCGACTCGGAGGAACTGCCATGACCACGGCCCTCGAAACAGTTGCGGGCGAGAGCATCACCGGAGGGCTCACTCTGACGGTGCGCGAGGCACGGCTGCTGTGTCCGGGCATCCGGCACGTCGTGCTCGCGGACCCGGCGGGCCGCACCCTGCCGTCGTTCACCCCGGGCAGCCACATCGCCGTCACCTGGGCCGAGGGTCGGCAGAATTCCTACTCGCTCACCGGCCCCTCGATCGAGCCGGACCACTACGCGATCTCGGTCCGGCTCGACGAGAACGGCCACGGGGGTTCGCGCTGGGTCCACGACCTCGAGCCGGATCAGCGCATCCGTGTGAGCCTTCCGCGGAGTGCGTTCGCGCCCGTGCTCAATGCTCGGCACCACCTGCTGGTCGCGGGTGGAATCGGCGTCACGCCGATCCTGTCGCACGTCCGGGCCGCGCTCGAGTGGGGTCGTTCGTTCGAAGTGATCTACTCATTCCGCGATCAGTCGGGAGCGCACGCCGACAAGTTGGCGGCGCTGTGCGGTGACCGGATGATCACGGTCTCCACGCCCGGAGAACTCGCGGACCGCCTCGTCCCGAAGCTGGCGGACCAGCCACTCGGTACCCACGTCTACACGTGCGGTCCCGCGCCGATGATCGCGGCGGTGGCCGAGTGGGCCCGCGACTGCGGCTGGCCGCCGGGGCGCGTGCACTCGGAGGCGTTCGGGGCGGGCCCGCTGCCCGAGGGGGCGCCCTTCGCCGCCACGCTCGGGCGCACCGGCATGATCGTGCCCGTGCCCTCGGGGACCAGCCTCCTCGAAGCGTTGCTGGACAAGGGAATCAACGTCCCGAACCTCTGCCGGCAGGGTGTGTGCGGCGAATGCCGGCTGTCGGTCCGCGGCGGCGCGATCGAACACCGCGACCTGTTCCTCACCGACGAGGAGAAGGCCTCCGGAGATTCGATCATGCCGTGCGTATCACGTTCCGCAGGAGACCGATTGGAGCTGGATCTGTGACATCGACCGACTCGCGTGCCGACCACATCGCGCGCTTTCCGTTCCCCTTTCCGCGCGACCAGTACCGCTACAGCACCAACGTCGAGCCGGCCGGGAACCCCACCGCCACCGTGGCCGGCAGCTGGGGTGACACCCGCATCGCCATCGACGCCCACTATCACCGGGAACTCGCCGAACGCGAGCGCATCCTGGCCGAGGATCCGTCGCGGCACCAGTGCCTGCCCCACATGGTCCCCGCCGCGTGGGACGCGATGCTCACGCTGATGCGCATGCTCGCCGACGAATACCCCCGCACCATGACCCTCGAACGGCACGAGGGCAGCTGGTTCTGGAAGAACGACCTCCTCGGGATCGAGCACAACTTCGTGTTCGGGGATCCCGACACGTTGCCGGCGCCGCCGCTGGTGTACATCTGCGGCCAGATCCAGGAGGACGTCGTGCTGCTCGATCAGCGTGAGGGCGAACTGTGGGGTGACGCAGGTCTGGTGACGTTCGCGGCGGACTGGTCCTTCGGATTCGACGTGGGCATGAGCTTCCTCGAGATCCACGGCCCCGTCCCGCGCGTCCACAGCGAGAAGATCATCACCCGCGCACACAACTTCCTGATGCGGCTCGAGCCCGGCCAGAGCTACCGACGCACCAACTGGACGCTGACCGTCCACGGCAAACTCGACACGTCGACCGAGACCTACCCCGAGTGGGGGAAGGACCGGCGCACCCTCGCCGACGGCCCGCTGGACGAAGTCGGGGACCGCCTGTTCCTGAGAACCGAAGTGCAGCACCTCATCCGGCTCGCCCACTCCGGTGCCGTCATGTTCCTGATCCGGACGTACCTGCTTCCGTTCCGGGATATCGCGTCCGTTCCGGAGTGGGGCGAACGACTGTACCGGGTGCTCGAGGACCTTCCGGTGGACATGGCCGAATACAAGGGCATCAGTCGCACCCGGGAACCCGGCATGAGATGGCTGCTGAACCACGGGAATGTGGAACTGTGACGCTCACCGATCGGGCAGCACCCCAGAGCGATCAGACTCTCTACCTCGTTCTCGCGACGGTCTCCGTGATCGCCCGCGACGGCCTGCGCGGGCTGACGACGCAGGCCGTCGCCCGGGAGGCCGGCATCTCGGACGAGGCCGTCCTGCGCAGCGCCGGGTCGACGGACGCCCTCCTCGACGCCGCGCTCCGGTACGCGCTCGACAAGAGCGCGAGCGTCTTCGCCGACATCGCCGCCGGCTCGTCGCTCGACCACTTCGTCGAGCACCTCACCGACCTCGTCGCCCGCGACCCCGACCTCCAGGTCTTCCAGTACGAGCTGATGCTCGAATCCCGACGCACGCCACGCCTCGACCCGCACGTGAAACTGCTGTACGCCACGTACATCGAGGCGACGTCCCAGGCACTGACCCGGCTGGGCATCACCGCCGACGAAGACCTGACCCTGCTGGTGTACTCGGCGATCGAGGGATTCATCATGCACCAGCTGATCGCGAAGGATCGTCCCGCGACCGAGCGCGCGATCGGGCGACTACGCCGGATCCTGTCGACCGCGAGGTAGTCCCTGCACGTGAGTGGCAAAGTGTGCCCTGGCACGCTTTGCCACTCACGTGCGGGCGAGGACCTCCGCCACCACGACCGACGCCTGCCCGGACAGCCGCACCGACCCTTGCTCGACGAGGAGACAGTCGCCCGGTTGGACGGGACCGAGGTCCGTCGCCAGCCGCCCATCGAGAACCAGGACGAGGACGGCAAGCCGCCCGTCAGCGGTGACGTCCTGCGCCGCTCCGATGTCGACGACGTCCACGGACGCCGCTGTGGTGGACCTGTGGACCATGACGTTGAACGCCTCGGTCAGCCCTTCCGCCACACAGTCGGGGCTGCGTTCACCGGCGAATGCCGTCGGACTCAGGCGCGGAATCAGGGTGGGGCCGCCGCCGAAGTCGAGTGACACGGGATGGTCGCCGATCACCGTGAAGATGCGGTCCACCTCGGGGAATGGCGAGAACGTCGAACCCGCCTCGAGCGTCGCGACGCTGAAGCGCCACCGGGACGCGACACCGGCGGCGATCTCCGCTGTGGTGCCCGCGCCGTTGGCCCACGGGGTGGTCCGCCGATCCGAGCGCCGGGCGATGCGGGCCTCGCGAACTGTGGTCACTCGTTCTCCTTACCTAGAAAGTCCACTGTCAAGATACTTTGTTTCGCGCATCGGCACGCAGGCGCACGCCGAATCCCGTTACGCAGTTGTCACTCAGCGAACTATTTCCGCAATCTCCGCTTTGGTTCACTGACACTAGACATTGATTCCCAAAGGCGGACGCGACAAGTGTCACGCCATCCTCGATCAAGGTGGACGACTATGAACGAAGCAGTCGCTGCGGCCGACACCGCCTGGATTCTCGCGGCCTTCACGGCAGTGAGCCTCATGGTGCCGGGCCTGGCCATGTTCTACGGCGGAATGGTCAGCGTGCGCAACACGCTCAACATGGCCATGATGACGTTCGGCGCGTTCGCCGTCGTCGGGGTGCTGTGGATCGTGTTCGGCTACTCCGCCGTGCTGGGTAACTCCCTCGGCGGTCTCGGCATTCTGGGCGACCCCCTCGAGTTCTTCGGCTCCAGTTCATTACTGGAGGCCCCCGCCGAACCCGGACTGCCGCCCGCGCTGGTCTCGGGATTCCAGCTGTTGTTCGCCGGCATCACCGTGGCACTCATCTCGGGTGCGCTGGCCGACCGGATGAAGTTCGGCGCCTGGATGCTGTTCGCCGGACTGTGGGCGACGTTCGTCTACTTCCCTGTCGCCCACTGGGTGTTCGCGTTCGACTCCGCGGACGGGTCGGTGATCGGCGGATGGATCGCCAACACCCTCGGCGCCATCGACTTCGCCGGCGGCACCGCCGTGCACATCAACGCCGGCATCGCCGCCCTCGCCGTCGTCCTGGTTCTCGGGGCCCGCAAGACGTTCCCAGTCTCGCCCCGCCCGCACAGCCTTCCCCTGACCATGCTCGGCGCCGGCATCCTTCTCTTCGGCTGGTTCGGATTCAACGGCGGCTCGGCGCTGTCCGCCGGGAACAGCGCGTCCGTCGTCATCCTCAACACCGTCGCCGCGGCGTGCGCGGGTATCTGTGCCTGGCTGGCAGTCGAGAAACTGCGTGAAGGTCACGCCACCTCGCTGGGCGCCGCTTCGGGCCTGATCGCCGCGTTGGTCGCCATCACACCTGCCTGCGGCGCCGTCTCACCGCTCGGCGCTCTGGTCGTCGGAGGCGCCGCCGGCGCGGTCTGCTGCTTCGCGGTCTCCTGGAAGTACCGGCTCGGCTACGACGACGCGCTCGACGTCGTCGGTGTGCACCTCGTGGGCGGCATCCTCGGCACCGTTCTGATCGGTTTCCTCGCGGATCCGGCCGCTCCCAACGGCGCCGCGGGGCTCTTCTACGGCGGCGGCGTCGACGTGCTGTGGCGTCAATGTGTCGCCGTGGCAGCCGTTCTCGCCTACTGCTTCGTCGTCACACTGGTGATCGCACTGGCACTGAAGAAGTTCATGGGCATTCGCGCCGACCAGGACAGCGAGTACGACGGCCTCGACGTGTCCGTCCACGGCGAAACGGCCTACGTACTCGATGCCGTCGGCCTCACCGGCGCCTCGAAGCATGGCACCGACGCGGTTCTCGGCGCAGAAGCAATCACGACCAGGGCTGCGGACCCCGCCAAGGCCTGATCCCGGTCCCGAGACAGACAGTGGTCCTGCCCCCAACACTCCGCGGGGCAGGKCCACTGGTGTGCCCAGCTAGGTCAGGCTCTGAGCCAGACCCCGAAGCCTTGCACTGTAATTGTTCGGCTGAGCGGACAGGAACTGACTCAGCACGATCAGTTCGAATTCCTCCATGGCGGCCGAATCTGCAGTAATCGCGGTATGATTCGCCACTTCGTGCTCCAGAAGTTCGACCGCCTCCCGCCACCCTCGGATCGCGGGTCGTCCGAGTTCCATCTGCGGCTCGAATCTCAGCGGTTCACCGAGTGGGCTCCCGAGAATTTCCTGCAAGTGCTCCTCGAGACTTCGGCGCGCCAGTCGGATGATCAGCTGAGATTGCCCTTCGTGCCACTGCATGGTGGCGGAGCGTCCCGGCTGCAGAATCGACGCGATCGACATGGTCGAATCGAACTCCTCGGCGCCAGAAGTAATTCGGGCCGTACCCGACAGCGGGATCTGAACGACGTAGAAGTCGCCGAGATCATCCGAGTTCATCCGCGCATCGGTGCCGTAGTCGAAATAGTAGACACCGATCGTGCCCGCGGTGGCCAGGTGAACCGGCTCGAGGCGGTCGAAGGGCAGCGCGGACTGGCCGTCGGACGCTATCTGAACTGTCGCTATCACCGTAACCACGACCTTTCGAACCAACCGCCACTCTACGCCCGGCGCGGAGGCGGAGGAAGGTCGAAATTCCGATTACGGCCGTCAGTCCTCGTGGTGGTCGGGGTATGCGGTGACGGCGAGAAAGCGGATGGGCAACCGCACGAGATCGTTGGGCCCGTGCAGACCTTCACCGTCGAGGAGCAGCGAATCCCCCGGCCGCAGCGTGTACTCGGCCTCGCCGTGCCCGTAGACCATGACGCCCTCGAGCATGTAGAGCAATTCGGTGCCGGCGTGCTGGAACAGCGGAAACGTCTCACTGGAGTCGGTGAGCGTGACCAGCACCGGCTCGAGTCGCTTGTGCTGGCCGCGCAGTGCGCCGAGAAGTTCGTAGTGGTGTCCCACCCGGGTGCCTCGCCCGACGATGACCGCACCGCGGCCCGCCTCGACGTACACGGCGTCGCGGGCGGTGTCGGCGCCCCGGAACAGAGAGGTCACGGGCACGTCGAGCCCGGCTGCCAGACGCGCCAGCGTCGACAAACTGCACGAGGTCTGCGAGTTCTCGATCTTGGACAGCATGGCCTTCGAGATTCCGACTTTGGCCGCCATGTCCCCCACTGAGAGTCCACTGGCTTTGCGGAGCGACCGGACCTGCCTGGCGATCACCTTCTCGAGATCGGGCCCGGTCGGCGTATCGGACGGCACCTCACGCTCGACGGGCGCTGGGTCTCCCGTGTCGCGGTGGACCTCGGTCTCGGGTCGAGTGGTCACGTCCGCATCGTAGCAGCGCCGTTTACTGTCAGGAAACCGCGACTCACTACGCCGGACGGCGAATCGGTGCGCATACGAGCAATAACTATGCGCATGCGTGCAAGACGACGCCGCGCCTCCGCCCGCATGCTTGTGACAGCCATCACAACACCACCGGGAGAGTTGACGCCATGACCGCAGTACACGAGAACGTCAGTGCCACAGGACTTCCTGATGGAACCGCGACCGAGTTGTTCATCGGCGGGCAGTGGCGCGCGGCGTCGGACGGCGGGACGTTCACGGATCTGAACCCGGCCACCGCTCGCCCCCTCGCCCAGATCGCGTCCGGCACCGCCCAGGACATCGACGACGCGGTCCGGGCCGCCCGCACGCAGCTGAACGGTGAATGGGGTTCACTGCCCGGCGCCGCCCGCGGACGGATCCTGAACAAGGTGGCCGATCTCATCGAACGCGACGGCGAGATCCTGGCCCGGCTCGAGGCCCTCGACGTCGGCAAGCCCGTCGGCCAGCCCACCATGCTCGACATCCCGATGGCCGCCGGCACGTTCCGGCACTTCGCCGGCTGGGCCGACAAGATCACCGGCCAGTCCATCCCGACTGCCGGCTACTTCGGCCAGCCCACCCACTCGTACACCGTCCGCGAACCGGTCGGTGTGATCGGCGCGATCGTTCCGTGGAACACCCCGCTGATGATCTCGGCATGGAAGATCGCCCCGGCCCTCGCCGCCGGGAACACGCTGGTGGTCAAGCCGCCGGAGGACGCACCGCTGTCGATCCTTCACCTCGCGACGCTGCTGGAGGAGGCCGGACTGCCCGCAGGCACCGTCAACATCGTGCCCGGGCTCGGCGAGGTCGCGGGCGACGCACTCGCCGGCCACCCCGGCGTCGACAAGATCAGCTTCACCGGCAGCCCCCGCGTCGGCCGGATCATCGCCAAGCGCGCCGCCGACACGTTCAAGCGCACCACCCTCGAACTCGGCGGCAAGTCCCCGCAGATCATCCTCCCCGACGCCGACCTCGAGGCCGCCATCAACGGCACCGCGATGGGACTGTTCTTCAATCAGGGCGAGGTCTGCGCCGCGGGCACCCGCATCCTGGTGCACCGCTCGCTGTACTCGCAGGTGGTCGACGGTCTCGCCGCCGCCGCGTCCGCGCAGGTCCTCGGCGACCCGTTCGATTCGGCGACCACGATGGGCGCCCTGGTGAACGCGAAGCAGCGTGACACCGTCCTCGGCTACATCGAGGCCGGACGCAGCGAGGGCGCCCGGGTCGCCGCCGGCGGTGGCCGCCCGGACGGGGACGGGTTCTTCGTCCAGCCGACCATCTTCGCCGACGCGAACAACGACATGAAGATCGCGCGGGAGGAGATCTTCGGACCCGTCGGCACCGTCATCGCGTTCGACACCACCGATGAGGCGATCGCGATCTCCAACGCCACCGATTACGGGCTCGCCGCCTCGATCTGGACGCGCGACGTGTCCCACGCCCACACCCTCGCCGGCAAGGTCCGCGCCGGAGCGGTCGCGGTCAACGGCTGGGCACCCATCGACCCCGCCCTGCCCTGGGGCGGCATGAAGACCAGCGGCACCGGCCGCGAACTCGGCTGGGCCGGAATCGAAGCCAACACCGAGGAGAAGGTCGTCACGATCATCCTCTGATCGCCCCTCGCATCGACGTCGTCGGACAGGAGCAGGACTTATGAAAACCCAGGCCGCAGTGTTGTGGGAGCCCGGTCAGCCGTGGCAGATCGAAGAACTGGAACTCGACCCGCCGAAGCACGGAGAAGTGCTTCTGCAGTTGGCGGCGTCGGGGATGTGCCACTCGGACGAGCATGTCCGGGACGGCAGCCTGCCGCTCGAGTACTACCCGTTCATCGGTGGCCACGAGGGCGCCGGAGTCGTGCTCGAGGTCGGGCCCGGTGTCACCAGCGTCGAGAAGGGCGATCACGTCGCTCTCGGATTCATCCCCGCGTGCGGCCGATGCCGGCAGTGCGCGACCGGCCAGTCCAGCATCTGCGACCTGGGAGCCCACCTGCTCGAGGGCTGGCAGATCTCGGACGGCACGGCCCGGCATCACGTTCGCGGCAAGGACGCCGCCATCCAGTGCCTGATCGGGACGTTCTCGCCGTACACGGTGGTCAACGAGGCGTCGTGCGTCAAGATCACGAAGGACATTCCCCTCGACAAGGCGGCGCTGGTCGGCTGCGGCGTCACCACCGGCTGGGGGTCGTCGGTGTACGCGGCCGGCGTCCAGGCCGGTGAGACCGTCGTCGTGATCGGCATGGGCGGCGTCGGGTGCGGGGCGGTTCAGGGCGCCGCGCTCGCCGGGGCGCGGCACGTAGTGGTGGTCGACCCGTCGGAATTCAAGCGGGAGCAGGCCAAGATCTTCGGTGCGACCCACACCGCGGCGAGCATCGACGAGGCGCTCCCCCTCCTCCAGGATCTGACGTGGGGCCAGCTCGCCGACAAGGTGCTCATCACCATCGCGAATGCGAGTGGCCGCATCATCGCCCCGGCGATGAGCCTGGTGGCCAAGGGCGGCACCTGCGTCCACGTGTCGGTCGGCGACGTCACGCAGAACGACGTCGATCTGAACCTGTTCGATCTGACGGCGATGCGCAAGACCCTCAAGGGGGCGTGGTTCGGCAACGCGAACATCCGGTTCGACATCCCTCATCTGCTGCGGCTGTACATGGAGGGTCAGCTGAAGCTCGACGAGATGATCACGAGGACATACACACTCGATCAGATCAACGACGGCTACGAGGCGATGCGGAAGGCCGAGAACGTCCGCGGCGTCATCATGTACTCGTAGATCTGCACAGTCGGGAGCGGTGGGGCGCTGCACGCCTCTCCGCTCCCGGCATGGTTCCCTGTCCCATGCCGTACGTGTTCCTGATTGCCGCGATCGCCGCCGGTCTCGTCGTCTCGGGAGTGGTCGTTCTCAATCTCGGCGGAGCTCATTGATACCGTGGTCGCATGATCGCTCGTGGGGCAGGTACGCGTCGTGCCTAAGGTCGTGGATCACGACGAGCGTCGGCGCAGCATCACCGCCGCCGCCTGGCGGTTGATCGCCGCCCGCGGTATCGATGCTGCCAACATGCGCGACATCGCCACCGAGGCCGGGTACACCAACGGCGCCCTGAGTCATTACTTCGCCGGCAAGGACGAGATCCTCCGTACCTCGTACGAGCACATCTCCGAGGCCACCGACCGCCGGATCACCGAGGCGCTCGGCGACGCGACCGGACTCGACGCACTGCGCATCCTCTGCCGCGAAGTGATGCCGATCAACGAAGAGCAACTCCTCGAAGCCCGGATAGCCGCCTCGCTGTGGCCGCGGGCCATGTACGACGAGCAGATGGCCGCGACCAACCGCCGCACCATGGACCACTGGCGTGAGCAGATGGCGATCTTCCTCGAGCAGGCGCGCGAGGAGGGCTCCGTCGGCGACATCGACGTCAGCATCGTGGTCGAGCAACTGCTCAACATGATGATGGGCATGCAGATTCTGGGTGTCCTCACGCCGGGCGAAACGTCGTCGGAGCGTCAGCTGGAGATGCTCGAGCAGTTCGTCGCCGCACTCTGAGCCTTCCGTCGCTCAGCCAAAACCGTTGCTGCGGAATCCGATAGAGAACCATTTTTGACCGAACGGTCAGTTTGTTCGGGCGCGAAACTCACTGTTTACACGCGGGCACCTCGGCTGTAACGTACGTCACTAAGCTTTTTATTCAACACCCGTAGAACCAAAGGATCGCGACATGCCCACCCTTTCCCCTGCGCGTATCGACCACCCGCTGTCGCTGCCGACCGTCGAAGAAATCGCCTCCCTCCGCGAGATCCTCGAGACCGCCGACGCGCTGACCGAGCAGACGAGATTCGTCTACGTCGGCCTCGAGGAACCGGACAAGTCGACGCTGTACACGGCGGAGGCCCCCGAGACCGATCGCCGATTCCGCGTTCTGCTGCACGACATCTCGTCACCCAACGCGGTGGACGTCGTCGTGTCCGTGACCCAGCGGTCGGTGATCAGCTCGGTGACCCTCGACGCCGCCCGTGACGGTCAGATGCCCGTCCTGGACGAGGAGTTCGAACTCGTCGAACAGGTGCTGGCCGCCGACGAACGCTGGCTCGCCGCGCTCGCCGCCCGCGGACTCGACGTCGCCGACGTCCGAGTCGCTCCCCTCTCGGCCGGTGTCTTCGACTACCCCGGCGAGACGGGCACGCGGATCCTCCGGGGGCTCGCGTTCCGCCAGGACCACCCGAAGGACCACGCCTGGGCGCACCCGATCGACGGGCTCGTCGGATTCGTCGACGTCATGAACCGGACCGTCACCGACGTTCTCGACCTCGGCGCCGTCCCGATCCCCGAGGAGTCGGGCAACTTCGACGACCTCGCCGTCACCGGCCCCCTGCGCACCACCCAGAAGCCCATCGAGATCACCCAGCCCGAGGGACCCAGCTTCGTCGTCGACGGCAACCGCGTCGACTGGGAGAAGTGGTCGTTCCGCGTCGGCTTCGACGCCCGCGAGGGTCTCGTCCTCCACCAGCTCGGGTTCGCCGATGGCGACCGGGTGCGCCCCATCATCCACCGCGCGTCCATCGCCGAGATGGTGGTGCCCTACGGCGACCCCTCGCCGGTCCGGTCGTGGCAGAACTACTTCGACACCGGCGAGTACATGGTGGGCCGCTACGCGAACGCCCTCGAACTCGGCTGCGACTGCGTCGGCGACATCACCTACTTCGACGCCGTCATCGCCGACGAGTTCGGCACCCCCAAGACGCTGAAGAACGCCGTGTGCATGCACGAGGAGGACTTCGGCGTGCTGTGGAAGCACACCGACCTGTGGGCCGGCTCCGCCGAGACCCGCCGCCAGCGCCGTCTCGTCATCTCCTTCTTCACCACCATCGGCAACTACGACTACGGATTCTTCTGGTACCTGTACCTCGACGGCACCATCGAATTCGAGGTCAAGGCCACCGGCATCGTCTTCACGTCGGGTCACCCGGGCGGCGACTACCCGTACGCCTCGGAGATCGCCCCCGGCCTCGGCGCCCCTTACCACCAGCACCTGTTCAGCGCCCGCCTCGACATGATGATCGACGGCGACCGCAACTCCGTCGAGGAGGTGCAGACCAAGCGGGTGAAGATGGGCCCCGGGAACCTGCACGGAAACGCGTTCACCCTCGAGCGCACGCCGCTGACGAAGGAATCCGAGGCGCAGCGCCTCGCGGACAACAGCGTCGGACGCGTGTGGCACATCAGCAACCCGAACAAGCTGAATCGTCTGGGCAAGCCGGTGGCGTACGCACTCCACCCGGAGGGTCAGCCGATCCTGCTGGCCGACGACGACTCCTCGATCGCGGCGCGGGCGACGTTCGCCACCAAGCACCTGTGGGTCACCCAGTTCGATGAGAAGGAGCGTTACGCGGCAGGGGATTTCGTGAACCAGCACGCGGGTGGCGCCGGACTGCCCAGCTTCGTCGCCGGTGATCGCGATCTGGAGAACGAAGACGTCGTCGTCTGGCACACGTTCGGCCTCACGCACTTCCCGCGACCGGAGGACTGGCCGATCATGCCCGTCGACTACACCGGATTCACGTTGAAGCCCAGCGGCTTCTTCGACCGCAACCCCGCTCTCGACGTTCCCCGCACGACGTCGAAGCACTGCGCGACCGGAGGCGGCAGCTGCCACTCGGACGGGGGAACAGATGTCTGACACCACCACGGGTTCGGGTGCCGGCAAGTTACGCGGATCCATCGGCGTCGTCGGGATCGTCTTCCTCGTCATCGCTGCCGCCGCGCCGCTGACCGCGATCGGCGGCGCTCTGCCCGTCATGATCGCGATCGGCAACGGTGCGGGCGCCCCGACCGCCTATCTCATTGCCGCACTGGTCCTGCTCGTCTTCAGCGTCGGATACGCGGCCATGAGCAGCCACATGGTCGACACCGGCGCCTTCTACGCCTACGTCGCCAAGGGGCTGGGTGAGTCCTGCGGGCTCGGCGCAGCCGGCCTCGCTCTGCTGACCTATACCGCCATTCAGGCCGCCGTGTACGGCCTGGCCGCCGCGACGATTCAGGGCCTCGTGGTCCAGTACGGCGGACCCGACCTGCCGTGGTGGATGTGGGCGCTGGTACTCATCGCACTCGTGGCCGTGCTCGGATACCGCAGCATCGACCTCGGCGCCAAGGTCCTCGGGGTGCTCCTCGTGCTCGAGATCGGCATCATCCTGGCGCTGTCGTTCGGCGTGCTGGTGCGGGGCGGGGCCGCGGGTATCGACTTCGCGTCGTTCACCCCGACGTCGTTCTTCAGCGGATCCCCCGGTGTCGCATTGATGTTCGCTATCGCGTCGTTCATCGGATTCGAGGCGACCGCGATCTACGGCGAGGAGGCCCGCAACCCCCGACGCACGATTCCGATCGCGACGTACGCCGCCGTGATCGTCATCGGGCTTGTATATGCGCTGGCGAGCTGGGCCGTGGTGCTCGCGTTCGGCAGCGACAACGTCTCCGCCGCGGCCGCCGCCGACCCTGCCGGTCTGACGTTCGCCGCCGCCGCGCACTTCCTGGGCGGACCCGCGGCCGACGTCATGGCGATCATGCTCGTCACCAGCCTGTTCGCCGCACTCCTCGCCTTCCACAACGCCATCTCCCGGTACGTGTTCGCCCTCGCCCGCAAGGGGGCGGCGCCGCGCGCACTGTCCCGCACCCACACCAAGCACGGTTCCCCGCACATCGGCTCGGTCGCCCAGACGATCTCCGCGACGGTGGTCGTGGGGGTGTTCGCCCTCGTCGGCGCGGACCCGGTGCTGGAACTGTTCACCTGGATGGCGGGTCTGGCCACCGTGAGCATCCTGGTGCTGATGGTGCTCACCAGCGTCGCGATCATCGCGTTCTTCGCCCGCACCCGGCTGGATACCCGGCTCTGGCACACCCGCATCGCTCCGGTGCTCGGATGCGTGGGCCTGGTGGCCGTCACCGGGTTGGTGCTCGACAACTTCACCACGCTGATCGGCGGATCGGAACTGCTCGCGGACATCCTGCTGGCCGTGATCGCGCTGTTCTTCGTCGCCGGACTGGTCGTCGCCCGGGTCACCCGGCAGAGCCGGGCGGATGTCGGGCAGCGTCGCGAACTCACCCCCACGATCTGAGCCCGGCGATGTTCGAGATCCCTGCCGTGCACGCGGCGATGCTCGTCGGAGCCGTCGGGGCGATGGTGCCGATGTGGCGGGCACACGGCACGGACTGCCGGGTGCGGATCGCGCACGGCGCGATGGCGGTGTCGATGGTCGCGATGATGATCCCCGACCTGCCGGCGGGGATTCACCTGCTGGAGGGTGCCGTCCTCATCGCCCTCGCCGTGTTCGTCACCGGTGAGACCATGCACCGCCGGACCGCCGTGCCCTGCGCGGTGGACCTCACCGCCATGGGGGTGCTGCTACTCCTGGCCCCGACGTCCGCCCCCGCCCCGGCCGCGTCGGCGTCGGCGGGCCACCACCACGGTGGCGCTGGAATCTCGACTGGCTGGCTGCCACTCCTCGTGCTCGTGTGCTGGGCACTGTTGACACTGCATCTCTTTCGCTCCACCCCGCGCCGCGAGCGCCGCTCCGGCGTCAGGGCCGCGGCGGCGGGATCCGCACTGATGATCCTGGGCATGGCCCCCATGGCCGTCTGACAGCTCTCCCACGACTGCAACCTGGAGGAACCGATGAGTTACGCCGATGCCGTTTACATCCACGGCAAGGTTTTCACCGTCGACGCGAACTTCACGATCGCCACCGCCCTCGCGGTGCGTGACGGACTCGTCCACGCGGTGGGCAGCGATGCGGAGATCGAAACCCTGATCGGACCGGACACCGTGGTCACGGACCTCGGTGGAAAGACGATCCTCCCGGGAATCAACGACTCGCACCTGCATGCCATCGCCTACGGGCTCGACACTCCGCCGCTGTCGCTGGACGTGTCGTTCCCGGCCGTCCGGTCGATCGCGGACGTCCGCGAACTCGKGCGGGAGGCCGCCGCGGCGGCCGAGGACGGCGAGTGGATCATCGGAACCGGCTGGGACGACGGGTATCTCGACGAGTGCCTCGCCGAGGCCGGACGGACGCCGACCCGCTGGGACCTCGACGACGTGTCCCCGAACAATCCCGTGTTCCTGCAGGACTTCTCGCGGCACACGTCGTGGGTGAACAGCGCGGCGCTCACGCTCGCCGGGGTGGACGAAACCACACCGCTCCCGCCGGGCAGCCTCATGCCGGTCGGCGAGGACGGCCTGCTGACCGGCATCGTCATGGAGGGTGCGCAGGCCCTCGTACAGCGTGTTCTTCCCGCCCTCACCCGGGAGCGCCGAGAGGAGGCACTCCGCTCGGCGATCTCGATCCTGCAGAGCGAGGGCATCACCAGCTTCACCGATCCCGCGATCGGCCCCGGCGGCGAGGCCCTCGCCGGTGGCGCGATGGGCGCCGAGGGCCTCGCGGTGTATGCCGACCTCGCCCGCCGCGGAGAACTGGGCGCCCGCGTCAACCTTCTCCTCCTGCCCACCGGAATGTCCGGATCGGCGGAGGATTTCGGACAGAACCTCGCGAACATCGACGTTCCGGAATCGGTGGACTCGAGGATGTTCCGGGTTCTCGGGGTGAAGGTGTTCGCCGACGGCATCCCGCCGAGCAAGACCGCGTGGATGCACGAGGAGTACGTCGGCGGCGGCTGCGGCTCCCTGTGCGTCGGCGGCGACACCGACGAACGTCAGGTGTACGAGGTGACCGAGATGGTCCGCATCGGACACGAGGCCGGCTACCAGATCGGTGTGCACGTCACCGGTGACCGTGCCATCGACACCGTCGCCGACGCGATCATCGCCGCGCAGAATGCGCACCCCCGCGAGGATGCCCGGCACTACCTGATCCACGGCGACTTCATCAGCGAAGCCACCCTGCAACGCTTGGCCGAGAACGGCATCGGCGTCAACATGAATCCGACGATCAAGTGGACGATCGCCGACCTGGAGGTCGGGGTGGTCGGGACCGAACGAGCCGCCTACGAATGGCCGTATCGCAGTGCCGTCGAATCCGGGGTGCACCTGATGAGCAGTTCCGATGCACCGGTCACACCGCCCGATTGGCGTCAGGGCATCTCCACGATGATCCTGCGCGAGAGCAAGGCCAGCGGCGCGGTGAGCGGGCCCGACCAGTGTATCGGCCTCGCCGACGCCGTCCGCACCTACACGATCAACGCCGCCTGGCAGGACTTCGCCGAGGACTGGAAGGGATCACTCGAGGTCGGCAAGGTGGCCGACCTGTGCATCCTCGACGGCGACCTCGAGACCATCGACCCGCACGACATCCCGGCAATGCAGGTCGTCTCCACCGTGCTGGGTGGGAAGGTCGTGTTCCAGCGCGTCGCCGAAAGCGTCGCGTAGCCCGGTACCGATACGTCAGAATTGCCGGTTCGCCGCTCGGTCGGCGAACCGGCAGTTCGGCGTCTATCCGATCCGCCGGTTCACTGAGCCCACGCCGCCTCGGCGATCCAGTACTCGCTCCCGTCGGCGCTGATTCCGCGTTGCCAGTCGGTGGTCCGTCGCAGGTTCGGTTCGACGCGCGCGGTGGCCGCGTCGGCGCCGTCCGGTCCGTCCTCCCGGGTCTGCCAGTGGACCCAGTTCACTTCGTTGCCGTCCTCGTCGTGCACGAAGAGGTCGACGTGGTGCCACCCGTAGCGATGGGTGTCGGCGTAACAGGTCAGGAATGTCCGGTAATGATGCGTATAGTCCACGAGGTACCTCCGGGCCGCGGTGGTGTTTGCCACCACGCTAGAACCGGATCGTGCCCAACGGAATCCAAGAAACCTTTACCCGCGTGGGGGTCGCCCGCTCAGTGGTTCGGATCGGCGGGCAACGTGAACGTGAAGACGGCCCCGTGCGGATCGTTCTCGCGCGCACTGAGTGTCCCGCCCTGGCGGGAGATGATGCGGTGGCTCAGCGCGAGCCCGATTCCGTGACCCGTGGACTTCGAGGTGAACGCGCCGTCGAAGATTCGGCCGTCCGGGATGTGCGAGAGACCCTTTCCGTGGTCCTCGACGCTCACGACGCCCTCCGTCTCGGTGATGTCGGTGCGTACCGTCACGATGCGGTCGGCTGCCGGCCATTCCGCCATCTCGTCGATGGCGTTGAAACACAGGTTCAGGATGACCTGCCCGGTGAGCACCCGTTCGCACACGACGGCAACCGTGTCGTTCGCCCGGAGGTACTCGACGTGAACTCCCTTCTGCCGCGCCCGGATGTCGATGAAATACGCGCATTCGTCGACGATGTCGTTGAGATCGACGATCTGCTGCGACTCCTCGAGTTGTGTCACGTATTCACGCAGACTCCGGACGATCTGATTGGCCCGGTCGATCTGCTTGCGCGCCTCCCCCAGACCCCAGCTCACCTCGTCGTGACCGCTCCGGCCGTCGTCGAGGCGGCTCTGCGTTCCGGCGATGAAATTGGTGGCGGCCGCGAGCGGCTGGGCCAACTCGTGGGCGATGGCCATCGCCATGTCGCCCATCGCGTTGTAGCGGGCCAGGTAGTTGAGGTACTGCGAGTCCCGTTCGTGCTCCTGCTCGGTGCGGACGTGTTCGGTGACATCGTGGAAGAGCAGGAGGTGGCCGCTCAGATCGTTCTCGATACCGATGTGCTGGCAGCTCCCCGCATGCCACCGGCGCTCCTCGGGTGTCAGTTCCACCTCGTAGCGCAGGCTCTGGGAACCCCCGTCGGCGGTCGTCAGTTGCAGGGCGCGTCGCACGCTCTCCCGTGACTGACCCGCCCGGCAGAACTCCGTGAAGCGTTCGCCGACAAGCGATGCCACCGGAACCTTCAGGAGCTCCGACGCCGCCTCGCTCGCATACGTGATCCGACTGTCGTCGTCCAGGACGAGGATTCCTTCGGCCATGTTCCGCAGGAACGCGGCCAGCCGGGCCTCGGTACGGGTGAGGTCGGCCTCGGTGCGGGTGAGGTCGCGGCGCATCGACGTTTCCTGCTCGATGTCGCGGAACTGCACCATCACCACGGTCCGGGCACTCAACTCGACCCGGATCGCGATGGCCTCCGTCAGGACTTCTCGCCCGCTCTTCGCGCGATACGTCCATTCGATGACCGCCGCCCCGTTGTCGACAGCCTCCTGCAGCCACCGCCGTCCCACCGACCTGCGGTACCGCTTCGCCGGGGAACTCATATCGGGCGCCTTGAGCGGTTTGAGTTCTTCGACCGTGAACTCGAGCAGTTCGGACGCCGCCCGGTTCGCCCAAAGGATGTCCTTGGTGGCCGCATCGTGGACCAGGACGCAGTAGCGAAGGGACTCGACGAGTCGTTCGTAGTCGGACGGCGCGAGATCGGACAATGCGGCCTCCTTCGGCTCATCTCGAGTCTACTGAGCGGACGGACCGCGGACGCGATAGGGAAATCCTTTACTCCGAGGCGACATCTCTGCACGTCCTCGGGAGGAAGCACCGATTGAGTGATGCCCGCCACCGCAATAGCGTGAATTCGACACGAAAAACGCCACACCCCTTCTACTTCGCGTCGATCGGAGTATTTGATGACCAACGCACCGACCCTCGACACGACGGACGCCGCCGCGAACGGGACGCTGTCGTTCGAGGACGTCCTCGAGCACGTCGCATTGCGGCGGGAAGAGTTCGCTCGCCAGAAGTTCGTGCCTCGCGACATGATCGACGAGTTCAAGCAGATCGGCATCTACCGCGCGGCGACACCCCGCCAATTCGGCGGCGACGCGCTGCCCCCGAGCGAGTTTCTGCGGATGATCGAACGCATCTCCGCGGTGGACGCGTCGGCGGGCTGGGTCGCCAGCTTCGGCTCCGCCCTCGTCTACCTGGCGGCACTGCCGCTCGCGACACAGGCGGAGTTGTACAAGGACAGCCCCGACCTCGTCTTCGCCGGCGGACTGTTCCCGGTGCAACCCGCCGAACAGGTGCCGGGTGGTCTGAAGATCACCGGGCAGTGGAAGTTCGCCAGCGGATGCAAGGGTGCCGACATTCTCGGCGTCGGAATCCGCGGCGGCGACTCCACAGCCGGGAAGCCTCGCACCGCACTGCTGTGGCCGACGGACGTCGAGATCGTCGAGAACTGGGACGTGGTCGGCCTGTCGGGTACCGGAAGCCACGAACTGAAGGTCGACGGCGTCGTCGTACCCGAGGACTGGACATTCATCCGGGGCGGAACCCCCACCGTCGACGAACCCCTCTACCGCTACCCCTCCATCGCCTACGCCGCCCAGGTCCTGGCCGTCGTCAATCTCGGAGTGGGCCGCGCCGCGCTCGACTACGCGATCAAAGTCGGTGCGGGACGCACAGGAATCACCGGAGCGCCCAAGCTCGCCGATCGCGCCTACTACCGCATCGACCTGGCCAAGGCGGAGGCGACGCTGAGGTCCGCCCGTGCCTTCTTCTACGAGGTCACCGACGAGGCGTACGCCACGGTGGTCGCCGGCGACCCCGTCCCGGACAAGCTTGCGGCGCTTCTTCGCCTGTCGTCGACGCACGTGGCCAAGGCGGGCGCTTCCGCAGTGCACACCGCATTCCAGTTGTCGGGCACCGGCGCAATCTACGACGGCAACGCGATGCAGCGGTACATGCGCGAGGCCCTGGTCCCGCCGCAGCACGCCTTCCTCGGCGACGGCATCTACGACAGCGCCGGTGCGGTGCTCATGGACATCCCGCCGTTCCCCGGCTTCATCTGACCACCCCGTTTCAATCGAGGAGACCATTCGTGAGTGACACCAAGACCACACCGCTGCGAGTCCTGTTCTGCATCGGCATCAACCAGAACTTCTTCGACCTCCCGACCGGCCAGGGCGGGCTGGTGTGGAAGGCGTTCTCCGGGATGATGGACGCGGTGGCCGAGACACCGGGCGTCCGGGTGATCGGCGACATCGACGACGACAGCCACCTGGTCGGACCGTCGGACGGCTGGCCGTGGACCTGCTACATCCTCGCCGACGTCGACACCCAGGAGACCGTCAAGGCCGTCTGCAACCTCTTCCGCACCACCCCGGTCGGCGAGTACACGCTGTGGCGATACGCGAAGATCGAAGCCCGCATCGGCCGTGCGCTCACCGTCCGCGACGACGTCGACCTCGGCGTGTGAGCGCAATGCACTCTGTGACCGCGTCCGAGGGCATCGAGAGCCGTGCGGCCGTGCACCGCGTGATGTGCCGTTACATGGAACTGTGCGATGTTCCCTCCGTGGCGTTTTCGGTCGAGGAACTCGCCTCGCTGTTCACGCCCGATGCGGTGTGGGAAGGCATCGGCGCCGAGTACGCGCACAAGTTCGGCACGCATCGGGGCCGACCGGAGATCGTCGGAATGCTCACCGCGTACCTTCCACCGAACTCCCATTTCCGGGGAAATGTGCACCTGCTCGGCAATGAGCAGATCGAGGTGGACGGCTCCGAGGCGCAGGGGCGGTGGATCATGCAGCAGCTGTCGCGATACGAGGACGGATCGGCCGAACTGCTCGTCGCACGCATCACCGCCGAGTGTGAAGTTCGGGGCGGTATCGCTCGAATCAAGCACTTCACGACCGAGAAGCTGTTCGTCACTCGCCTCGACGAGGCGACACGACTGCCCGAATCGAATGGAAAGAGAACGTGATGACCACTTCGCTGGATCCCACCACCACAGACACCAACTTCGCGGACCGCGCCACGGACGACCGCGTGGACGGATCGCTGTACACCGACCCCGACATGTTCGAGGCGGAACTCGAGAGAATCTTCTACCGCACCTGGGTATGGGTTGCCCACGAGAGCGAGATCCCCGAGGCCGGAAGCTACAAGATGGCGACCATCGGCCGGCAACCGGTGATCGTCAACCGCGACCGCAAAGGGAACTTCAACGTCCTGCTGAACCGGTGCCGCCACCGCGGGGCCAGCGTCTGTGAGGTCCCCAAGGGCAAGGCGAACGGGTTCACCTGCCCCTATCACAGCTGGTCGTACGCCCTCGACGGGCGACTGCGCGGAATCCCGTACCCCGACGGTTACGACGAGGACCTCGACAAGAAGGACCTCCCCCTCCAGAGTCTGCGGGTGGAGTCGTACGCCGGCATGATCTTCGCCAGCTTCAACCCCGACGTCGAACCCCTCGACGATTTCCTCGGCGACGCGAAGGTGTGGATGGACCTGTTCATGAAGCAGGGCGCCGGATACCCAGTCAAGACGCAGGGCGAACATTGCTTCCGCTTCCGCGGAAACTGGAAGATCCAGTTGGAGAACACCACCGACGGATACCACTTCCCGATCGTGCACCGGTCCTGGATGTCCTCCGTCGACGCCGAGACCGCCGACATGCTCTCCTTCATGACCGACGACAACGCCGTCACCCACGCTCTCGGAAACGGCCACAGCGTCGCGATCATGGTCCCGGAGCACGTCGACCTGGACCACGACGACGGCACCGAGAAGATTCAGGCGCGTTTCGACCACATCGTCGAAGAGCTGTCGAAGACGATGCCCGCCGACAAGGTCCGTCGCATCGTCCGCTCCATGCACGGCGCCGGGTTCAACCTCAACATCTTCCCCAACGTCGCGATGTCGATGTCGTTCTTCCGGGTGCTGCGCCCGATCTCCGTCGACGAGACCGAGATCCGGCACATCGCCCTCGGCATGGACGGCGGACCGGAGATCGTCAACCGCGAACGCCTCCGCATCCACGAACATTTCCAGGGCCCGTTCGGGTTCGGCAGCCCCGACGATTCCGAGGCCTGGGACCGGGTACAACGCGGATCCCGCGGCGCACCCGGAATGCCGATCATGGTGAACCGCGGTCTCAATCGTGAAGCGCTCGACAGCGACGGACACCGCACCTCGCACGTCACCGACGAAACCGGAATGCGCGAGGCCTACGCAATGTGGAAGAGGATGATGACCGATGAGCACTGATCTGATGACCGCCCAACTCGCCGACACCCGGGTACTGCAGGCGATCGAACTCATCTGGCACGAAGCGGCACTCCTCGACGCCAAGGACTACCAGGCGTGGGACGCCCTCTGGACCGACGCAGGCCGGTACGTCATTCCCATCGACCCGGACACCGACGACTTCGACGGATCGCTGAACATGGTCAACGACGACACTCGCATGCGGCGCATGCGTATCGAACGTCTGACCTCCGGCTACTCGATGTCCGCGCTCGCCGCCGCCCGGACGGTCCGCACCGTCTCGCGGTTCACGGTCGAGGAACGGACCGAGGACTCGATCACGGTGAGGTCCGCGCAGATCCTGGTGGGCTTCAAGCGCGACGACCAGCAGACCCTCGCCGCCGACGTCACGCACCGCATTCGCTACACCGAGAGCGGGCCGCGGTTGGACCTCAAGGTCATCCGGCTCGTCAACTCCCAGGCAGCGGTCAACGCCTCCGGCTACCTTCTCTGACCAGCCTTTCCGAACCTTATCGATCGAACAGGAGCTCGACGTGGATTCTGTCGCAGTAGTCACCGGCGGCGGACGCGGCCTCGGTGCCGCGATCGCACAGCAATTGCACGACCGCGGATACCGCGTCGCGGTCGCGGATATCGACAGCGGTGCCGCGAAAGAGACCGCGGCGGAGCTGGATCCGGACGGCGAGACGGCCATCGGAGTGGAGTTGGACGTCCGGAAGCGGAAGAGTTTCGAAGCCGTCCGTGACCGGGTGATCCAGGAATGGGGCGGCATCGACGTCCTCGTCAACAACGCCGGCCGGTCGCAGACGGGCTCGCTGATGGACATCGCGCCGGAGGAATTCTCCGACATCGTCGAGATCAACCTCAACGGCGCCTTTCTCGGCTGCCAGGTGTTCGGAAGCTACTTCGCCGCGAAGCGATACGGCAGAATCGTCAACATCGCGTCGCTGGCGGGGCAGAACGGTGGCACGGCGACCGGCGCGCACTACGCCGCGGCCAAGGGCGGCGTCGGCACACTGACCAAGGTCTTCGCACGCGAACTCGCCCCGTCGGGGGTCACGGTGAACGCCGTCTCCCCCGGGCCTCTGGACCTGCCGGTCGTGCGCGAGACGGTGCCCGCGGACAAGCTGGCCGCCATCCTCACCACGATTCCGGTGGGCACCCTGGGCTCGCCCGATTTCATTGCCGAGACCGTTGCCCTGCTCGCATCGCCGACGGCCGCGTCGGTCACGGGTGCCTGCTGGGACGTCAACGGCGGCCTGTACATGCGCTGACCCCCGCCCGCGGGCGACGGGTCGCAGCACCGGAGGAATAATCACCATGAGCATGTTCACTGTCACTGTCGCGGACATTGTCGAGGAAACGCCGGATATCAAGTCGTTCCGGCTTGTTCGGACGGACGGGTCACCGTTCGACCCGTACCCGGCGGGCGCCCACATCGACATCCTCGGTCCCACCGAGGTCCTCACCCAGTACTCACTGTGCAGCCCGCCGCACGAGTCCGAATCGTACGTTGTCGCCGTCAAACGCGAGACCGGCCCGCGCGGTGGCTCGGCCGCGCTACACGATCGTGTGAGGGTCGGCAGCGAGTTGCAGATCAGCCGGCCCCGCACTTTGCTTGCGCTCGCCGAGGGTGCGGATCGGCACATCCTCGTCGCGGCGGGGATCGGGTTGACCCCGATGCTGAGTCTGGCGTTCGCGTTGCATCGGCGGGGACAGCAGTTCGACCTGCACTACTTCGCGCGGACGAGGGCGCAGGCCGCGTTCGCCGACCTGCTGGAGAGTGCCGATTTCCGCCGTGACGTGCACCTGCACTTCGGCCTGGCGAGGGACGATCAGTTGTCGGCCCTCGAGAAGATCCTGGCGGACGCGTCGGCCGCCACCCACGTCTACACCTGCGGCCCCGAAGGTTTCATGGATCGGGTGCGCGGACTGGCGGAACCGGCGGTCGGTGAGGACGCGGTCCATTTCGAACACTTCGAGGCGGCGACACCTACAGCGACCGGTTCGGACACGGCGTTCGAGGTGGAACTCGACACGGGCGAGGTGTTCGAGGTGCCTGCCGGGAAATCCATCGCCGACGTACTCGAAGAGAACGACATCGAGATCGACACGTCCTGCAGGGAAGGTATCTGCGGCACGTGCGTCCTGGACGTATTGGAGGGCGAACCCGACCACCGCGACAATTGCCTGACCAAGAGTGAGAGAAAGGCGGGAGACAGAATTGCCGCGTGTGTGTCGCGCGCGAAATCCGGGCGGCTCGTCGTCGAACTTCCCTGAAACTGCCGAATAATTTCAGGTCACGGCAATTCCGGCCTGCAGAATATCGCGGACGAGAACGGCGATGCTTTCTGCTCCGGTCTTTTCCTTGATACGGGTGCGATGCACGTCGACCGTCTTCACGCTGATACCCAGCTCCTTGGCGATGTTCTTGCTGGGCAATCCGTCGAGGACGAGTGCGAGAATTTCCTTTTCGCGCACCGTCAGCGTGTCTATCCGGCCCTGCAGTTCCGTTCTGTTGCGTCGCTCGCCGAATCGTTGACGCGCGACCCGGAGCGCATCCTGAATCACGTCGAGCATGTGCTGCGGATCGTAGGGCTTCTCGATGAACGTCAGCGCACCCCGCTGCAGTGCCCGCACCGACATCTTGATGTCACCGTGTGCCGACACGAAGATGATCGGGATCGGGGATTCGTCGGCGAGGAGTGCCTCCTGGAGCTGGAATCCCCCGACTTCCGGCATCCGGACATCCAGCACGAGGCAGGCCGGGATGTCGCGGCGGTACTCGTCCAGGAACGACTGCACCGAGAAGTAGTACTCCGACGTGATGTTGACCGAATCGAGTAGCCACGCAAGCGATGCGCACAACTCCTGATCGTCGTCGACGATGTATACCCGTGTTTCCTGCTGATCCATCGAATCCTGCCTCGCACAGATGGCTTGCTTCCTCGTCCAGTCAACACCGACCGTAACGGAAGCGGTAGGCAACTGAAGGAATCCCCTACTCGGATACGCGACTTACTGCGAGAAAGTAGCGTCGCCGCCAATGTTCCAGCACACGACGCGCGTCATATCCTTCTTGCAGGAACGCCGGCGCAACGTGGTGACACGACTTCCTGTTCCAACTCATGGAGACGAAATGCCCGAACTCACAACAATGCAATCGAGCTTCCGCACCGCCATGGCGAATCTGCCGGCCGCGGTCAACATCGTGACGACCGACGGCCCTGCCGGGCGCTGCGGAATGACGGTGACCGCCGTCTGCTCGGTCACCGACTCCCCGCCCACCGCACTCGTGTGCGTGAATCAGAACAGTGCCATGCACAACGTGTTCCAGAACAACGGCAGAGTCGGTATCAACGTGCTCTCCGGCGACGACGAAGAACTGGCCATGCATTTCGCGGGCGCAACACAAGTCGCGATGGCGGACCGGTTCGAGTGGGACATCTGGGAAGAAGACACCGACGACGGTGTTCCGATCCTGCGCGCCGCCCACGTGGTGCTCGCCGGCCGGATCGCGGACAGCAAGACCGTGGGATCACATTCGGTGATGTTCATCGAACTGGACCGCGTGCAGACGCGCGAACACGGCGATAGCCTCGTCTACTTCCAACGCAAATTCCACCGTTTGTCGGTTCCGGTCGAGTCCCCCGACTGGCTGTTCTACGACGAATGGTCCGATCCGATCACCGTGACGCCCACCCTCGTTCCCGCCGCAGCCGGAGGTAAATAGCCATGGTCACCTCGTCACCGCCCGAACAAGTCCCACAGAATTCCGACCTGCAGGTGCTCGCAGACACGCGCGCCGCCTTGACCTTTCGTCTCAGCGCCCTGGTCCTCGCACTATTCCTGCCCCTGCCGATCCTCGGTGGGTTCACCTCGCTGCTGGACGGCGTCGTCTTCAGCGGTGTCACCGTGGCGTGGCTCTACGCGGTCGCGCAATTCGTCGTCGCCATCGTCGTGGCCCGGTACTACATGGCGCGGGCAGCCGAACTCGACTCCCGAACCGTCTCGCGGGCGAAAGGATAACAGCCATGAACCTCGTCTCCGCATCGCTCTTCGCGGCCCTCGTCGCCGTCACCTTGATGATCACCGCGTGGGCTTCCAAGAGGAACAAGTCGGCCGCCGATCACTACGTTGCTGGCGGCAGCCTCACCGGCAGACAGAACGGTGTCGCCATCGCCGGCGACTTCATTTCTGCCGCCTCGTTTCTCGGAGTCACCGGTGCGATCGCCCTGACCGGTTTCAACGGGTTCTACCTCGCGGTCTTCGTGCCCGTGGCGTTCGTCCTCGCGATGCTGCTGATCGCGGAACCCCTGCGCAACCTCGGTCGCTTCACGCTGGCGGATGTCCTCGCCACCCGGTTCCCCGGCAAGGACGTGCGGTCGATGATGGCGATCAGCACGGTGGTGATCAGCGTGGTCTATCTCGTGTCGCAGTTGGTCGGTGCCGCGCTTCTAGTGTCGTTGCTGTTCGACCTCGACTACGTCGTGGCCGTGTTGATCATCGGAACACTCACCACCGCGTACACGTTGGTGGGTGGAATGCTCGCCACCAGCTGGATCCAGATCATCAAGACCGGTCTTCTCATGGTCTGCGCCGTGGTGCTGTTCGTTCTCGTGCTGGTGCGGTTCGATTTCAACCCCTTCGGCCCGTTCAGCACCGCGCTCGCCGAGTTCGGGCAATCGTTCGTCGCGCCGCAGCGTACGTCCGGTGCCGCCTCGTTCGACCAGTTGTCGCAGACCGTCGGGCTCGTCCTCGGCGTGCTCGGCCTGCCGCACGTGATGATCCGATTCCTCACCGTTCCGGACGCGAAGCAGGCGAGAACGTCCGCCTACACGGCGATTTGGATCTTCTTCGCCTTCTACCTGCTGGTTCCCGTGCTCGGTTACGGCGCCGCCAAGCTGGTCGGTGTCGAGGTGATCAAGTCCGAGAATCGGGGCGGTAACCTCGCGGTCGCGCAGCTCGCCGAGACAGTCGGCGGCGGAGTCCTGCTGGCGTTCGTCGCGGCCGTGGCGTTCGTGACCATTCTGGCCGCACTGTCCGGCCTGGTGATCGCCACCTCCGGTGCGATCGCACACGACCTGTACGGGCAGGTGATCAGGAACGGATCGGTGTCGGCGAAGGCTCAGCACCGCGCAGCCCGTGTCGCGACGGTGGCCACCTGCGTCATCGGTGTCGCCATCGCATTCGCGGCGCAGAAGCAGAACGTCGCGTTCCTCGCGTCACTGGGCATGTCCATCGCAGCATGTGCGAACCTGCCGGCACTGCTTCTGACCATGTATTGGAAGCGCATGACGGCGCGTGCCGTCATCTCCGGCATCGTGGTCGGGCTCGTCCTGTCGGTCACCGTCATCCTGCTCAGCCCGGTCGTGCAGGGACCGGACTCCATTCTCGGATTCTCGAACCCGGCACTCGCCGTGGCACCCCTCTCGCTGGCGGTGTCCATCATCGTCGCGCTGGTGTCGGCGCCGTCCGGGGAGACGAAAGTGCGAGCAGATCGCCTCTTCTCGGTGATGCGCACCCGAGCGCTCACCGGGCAGACCGAGACGACGAACGACGACACGATGGTGGCGACGCAATGAAGACGGAACTACAGTCACCGAGCCCACTCCGGGACCTGGCGGAGCAGCTGGCGACGGGCGCGACGACGCCCATCGACGTGGCGGAGGCGGCACTCGCACGGATCGCGGACCTCGAGCCGGAAATCCATGCCTGGGCCCACCTCGACGCCGACGCGGTGCGGTCCGCGGCCGCCCGGATCCAGGACGGCGGCCCGGACGGCGCGCTCTGGGGCGTGCCCGTCGGCGTCAAGGATCTCATCGACGTCGCCGGGATGCCGACGCGCTGCGGCAGTGAACTGCGGAGTACGGACCCGGTGACGACGGACGCCGACTGTGTGGCGCGGTCGCGCGCACTCGGCGCGCTCCCGTTCGGCAAAACCGTCACCACCGAGTTCGGGTATTTCACGCCCGGCCCGACCCGCAATCCCCGCGCCCTGGGTCACACGCCCGGCGGGTCGTCGAGCGGCTCGGCGGCAGCGGTGGCCGCAGGCATGGTGCCGCTGGCGTTCGGCACGCAGACCGCGGGGTCGCTGACGAGGCCGGCGTCGTTCTGCGGAGTCGCAGGTTTCGTCACCGCCCACGGCGAACTTCCGACCGCGGGCATCACCGGATTGAGTCCCAGTCTCGACACGGTCGGGCTGCTGGCGCGAACTGTGCCCGATCTCCACTTCGCCTGGACAGCGCTGCGCGACGGCACGCGGGCACCCGTCCTCGTGCCTTCCGCGCCGGGCCGGCTTCGCCTGTGGAGTGGGTTCGAGCTCGGCGAGGTGTCCCGAGAGATGACGGCGGCGCTCAGGACGACCGCCGATTCCGCCGGGTCGGCGGGGATCGGGTGCCGCGAGTTGGACGCCGCGGCGACGATCGTGGCGCTGACGGAACACCACCACACGGTGATGGCGTACGAGGCGGCCAGAGAACGCGCCGCCGAGGCCGCGCAGACCGACAGAATCAGCGCGGCCCTCGCCGAACTGTTCGCCGCGGGGGCAGCGACCACCGAGGCGGACTACCGCGCCGCCCTCGCCGGAATCAGCGAGACCCGACAGCTGCTGCTCGCGGCGTTGGACGAGGACGAAGCCATCCTCGGGCCCGCGGCGCTCGGCGCCGCTCCACCCGGGCACGACGCGACGGGCACGCCCCTGCTCAGTCGGCCGTGGCAGGCCATGGGTCTGCCGGTGGTCACGATCCCCGGGAAGCGCGACAGCGCAGGGCTTCCCCTCGGATTGCAGCTGATCGGACGTCCCGGCGCGGAGCAACGCCTGTTCGAAACGGCCGCATGGCTGGAATCCGTGCTCTGACAACGACAGAAGATCGTCAGTCGACGAAGATCGACGGTTGGCGATCCTTCCACGGCGCAGCCTGCTCCAACTGCGCGGCCACCTGCAGCAGCAGATCTTCTCTGCCGGTGGCCGCGACGAGCTGGACGCCGATGGGGAGGCCCTCCCTGCTCAGCGCGAGCGGCAGGCTGATCGCGGGATTCCCGGACACGTTGAACGGTGCCGTGAACGGTCCGAACTCGAAGATGCGGCGTAGCCACGAGCGCACACTGTGCCGGGAGTCGTCGTAGTCGAGGGTGCCGTGCGGCACCGGCAGCCAGGCGACGGTCGGGGTCACCAGCAGATCGAATCGGGTGAAGAACAGCCCGATCGACCGGGTGACCCGGTGTTGCGCGTCGAGTGCTGCCGCGACGTCGAGCGCGGTGAACGCCTGGGTCTCCTGCAGCACTGTCCGCGAGACCGCTTCGAGCAGAGCGGGATCGGGCCTGCGTGGAGCGCGCAGGATCGCCGCGCCCGTGGCGATCGCAGTGAGTGTCGACGCCTCGACGACGTCCTCCGCGTCGAAGTGCGGGCGCGTCTCGGTCACGGTGTGGCCGATCCATTCGAGGATCGTGCCGGCGGCGACCGTGGCCTCCGCTACCTGCACGTCGACGGAACTGACGCCCCACGGCTCGGTCGTGAGGGCCACCCGCAGACGGCCGGGATCGGCGCGCATCGTGTCGGCGTAGCGACCGGACTGCGCCGGGGCGGTGTACTTTTCACCGACCGGCGGGGCGGCGACGGCGTCCAGCAGATGGGCCGTGTCGCGGATGGTTCGGGTGAGGGCGAACTCGTAGATGTGCCCGAACCCGGCCTCGCCGACCAGTGGGCCGCAGGGGATTCGGCCGCGGCTCGGTTTCAGGCCGACGAGCCCGCAGCACGAGGCCGGCACGCGTAGCGAACCGGCGCCGTCGTTGCCGTGTGCCAGCGGAACCGCCCCGGCGGCGACGAGCGCGGCGGATCCGCCACTCGACCCGCCGGTGCCGCGATCGAGCGCCCACGGATTGCACGTCGGTCCGTACCGCACCGGTTCCGTCGCGAAGTTCAACCCGAACTCCGGCGCTGTGGTCTGCCCCATGGCCACCAATCCGGCCGACCGGAACCGGGACATCAGTTCGTGATCCACACCGGCGACGGCGCCGCGGATGCTGCGGCTACCGAGTGTGAACGGCACCCCCTTCGCGAACGGGCCGCTGTCCTTGATGACGAACGGCACCCCCGCCAGGGGCCCGTCGGAGCGGTGGTCGAGGGCCGGATCGAACATCGGCAGGGTCAGTGCGCCGAGGTCCGCATCGGCCTGCGTGATCGCCTCGCGCGCAACGGCTTCGACCTCCGTCGCCGTCACCTCACCGGCCTGGATCAGCTCGCTCAGACCGACGGCGTCGAGCCTTGTGTACTCGTGCAGTTCCAGCGGTCCCACTCCTCAGGTCGCGACGACCGATTCAGTGTGACCCGGAGGGCCGTGCGGCGCGAGCGAATTTCTGCCGCCGTCACGCGGTGGTCGACAGCAGTTCCTGTTCGCGGAAGGCGCGCGGCGAGACCCCGTACGTCTCCTTGAACAGCCGCGAGAAGTGCGACGAGTTGACGAGACCGTATCGGGCACAGATGGTTCCGATGCTGTCGCCGCGGAATCGGACGTCCTTGAGGTCGCGGCGGCACTTCTCGAGCCTGCGGTGGCGGATCCACCCGGCCACCGTGTGTCCGTCCGCCTCGAACATCTTCTGCAGGTGCCGGGTCGATACGTGGTGGTGGGACGCCACCGTGGCGGTGTCGAGTGTGGGGTCGTGCAGGTGCGCGTCGATGAATGACCTCACCCGTAGTAGCAACGACGCGCCGGGAGCGGTGGCGTCGGCGGGCGCCTCCGATTGCACCGCGGCACCGAGCAGGTCGAGCACCGCGTCCTCCACGAGGGGCGTCGTCGGCATGGTGCCGGTGACGACGGAGTGGTGGAGGTTCGTCAGGAACGGAGAGACGAGCGCGCCCATGCCGGTGCTGCCCTGGATGCGGCGCGCCGACACGGTGCCCAGTTCCCGCGAGGCGATGCGCAGTAGTTCGCGGGGAAACATCAGCACGAACATGCTGAAGTCGCCCGCGAAGTGCAGGTCGTACGGCTTGCTGGTGTCGTAGACGGCGAAGTCGCCGGGCCTGAGCACGGCCTCGCGGTCGTCCTGGACGATGACGCCGCTGCCCGACAGTTGCAGGCCCACCTTCACCAGGCCGGGGTCGGACCGCTTGATCGACGTGCGGGTCCGGCGGACGTCGACCGCGTGTCCCCCGACCTCGCTGAGCTGCAACCCGCCGAGCGCGGTGGTGCGCAGGGTCCCGGTGAAGCGCCCCGGTCCGTCCTCCGCCGTGGACACCACGGCGAGCGGGACGAATGCCGTGGAGACGGCCTGACGCCAGTGCTCGAACTGCCCGTCGTCACGCGCGGGCCCACCACCGAGACGCACCTTCGATCACCTCACTGAGCGGAGCGGTTGTCGATCAGTCGACGTGCCTTACCGAGTGAGCGTTCGAGGTCGCCGGGAGCGACGACGTCGACCTTCACGCTCACGCCGATCCTATTCTTCACCAGCTTCTGCAGTTCACCCGCGGCCCACGCGTGGTCGTCGGTCACGGCGTCCGGACGCGATTCCACCCGCACGGTCAGCTCGTCCATGCGGCCCGGGCGGTCCAGGATGCACTGGAACTGGGGTGCCAGCGCCGGCACGGCGAGGATCAGTTCCTCGATCTGGGTGGGGAAGAGGTTCACCCCGCGAAGGATGATCATGTCGTCGGTGCGCCCGGTGACCTTCTGCATCCGCCGCACCGACCGCGCCGTCCCCGGCAGCAGCCGGGTGAGGTCGCGGGTGCGGTACCGGATGATCGGCATCGCCTCCTTGGTCAGCGACGTGAAGACGAGTTCGCCCTCCTCACCGTCGGGCAGCACCTCCCCGGTGACCGGGTCGATGATCTCCGGGTAGAAGTGGTCTTCCCAGATGTGCAGGCCGTCCTTGGTGTCGACGCATTCCATCGCGACACCCGGGCCCATCACCTCGGACAGTCCGTAGATGTCGACGGCGTCCATGTTCAGTTGCTTCTCGAGTTCGGTGCGCATCTCCTCGGTCCACGGCTCCGCCCCGAACACACCGGTCCGCAGCGACGTCTTCGCCGGATCGATGCCCTTCTTGATCATCGCGTCGACGATCGTGAGCATGTACGACGGGGTCACCATGATCGCGTCGGGTTCGAAGTCCTCGATCAGCTGAATCTGTCGGTCCGTCATGCCACCGGACATYGGGATCACCGTGCAGCCCAGCCGCTCGGCACCGTAGTGCGCGCCGAGGCCACCGGTGAACAGGCCGTACCCGTACGCGACGTGCACCTTGTCCGACGGCTTCACCCCACCCGCCCGCAGGCTCCGCGCGACCAGATCGGCCCAGTTGTTCAGGTCGCCCGTGGTGTACCCGACGACCGTCGGGCGCCCGGTGGTCCCGGACGACGCGTGGATGCGCGAGACCTTCTCCTGCGGCACCGCGAACATCCCGAACGGATAGTTCGCCCGCAGGTCCGCCTTCGCCGTGAACGGGAACTTCGCCAGATCGGACAGGTCCTTCAGGTCACTCGGGTGCACACCGGCGTCGTCGAACGCCTTCCGGTAATGCGGAACGTTGCTGTACGCGTGGAGAAGTGACCACTGCAGGCGTTCGAGTTGCAGCGATGAGATCCGGTCGCGCGTGGCGAACTCGATGTCCTGCGAGGGGGTGGCGATACTGGTCATTCTAGTCTCCGGGGTGTGCGGGCTGGGTATGGTCAGGCGTCGAAATCGACGGTCACGTTGTCGCTGACCGGGAAGGTCTGGCACGTCAGCACGAAGCCGGAGTCGACCTCGTAGTCCTCGAGCGCGTAGTTGCGGCGCATGTCCACGTCACCGCACGTGATCTTGGCGCGGCACGTCCCGCAGACGCCGCCCTTGCAGGCGAACGGAAGGTCCGAGCGGTACTTCTCGGCGGCATCGAGGATCGACTCGTCCCGCGGCAACGCCGCGGTGGTCGAGCGGCCGTCCAGAACGAGGGTCACCTCACTGCTCGGTCCGGTGACGCCGGGCTCGCGGTGGGTTTCCATCGGCGGGGGCACGTCGTCGACGAAGAACAGCTCGTGATGCACGCGGCTCTTGTCGATCTGCAAGTCGCCGAGAACCGTCTCGGCGTCGGTGACCATGCCGTACGGGCCGCACAGCCAGAAGTGATCGATATCGGCCACCGGGACCACGGCGTCGAAGATGGCCCGGAGCCGGTCGGCGTCGAGACGGCCGGTGAACAGTTCGACCTCGCGGGGCTCGCGGGACAGAACATGGATGATGTCGAAGCGCGACCCGTACGTGTCCTTGAGGTCGGCGATCTCCTCGGCGAACATCACCGAGCGGGTGCGCCGGTTGCCGTACAGGAGAACGACTTCGGCCTCGGGGTTCGCCAGCATCGATGCGGCGATCGACAGCATCGGCGTGATGCCCGATCCGGCGGCGATCAGCACGTGGCGACCGCCGGCCGCGGGGTCGGCGACGAACGTTCCGCTCGGGCCCTGCACCTCGATCCGGTCGCCGGGGCGGACGTCGTGCACGAGCCACGTCGAGAACAGACCGTCGGACACCTCGCGCACACCGACCCGCGGCGCGGAACCGGAAGGCGCGCAGATGGAGTACGAGCGGCGGTGTTCGACGCCGTCGATCGTCCGCCGCAGCGTGAGCGACTGTCCGGGACCGAACACGAACTCGTCGGCGAGCTCGGCCGGCACGTCGAACGTGACCGCGACCGCGTCGTCGCACAGGGATTCGACGTCGGCGACGGTGAGGGTGTGAAACGCCCTGTTGCGCAACGCCGCGCCGGGTGTCGGGGAGACCGCTGTGGTCATGGTCAGATTTCCTTCACGTGATCGAAGGGCTCGAGGCAGTCCAGGCACCGGTAGAGCGCCTTGCACAGCGTCGCCCCGAATTCCGAGTCGAGCCGGGTGTTCGCCGAGTGGCACTTGGGGCATGCCACGGGTCGCGGCTTGACGGTGAGCGTCAACGGCACCGGACCCGAAGTGCGCCGCGGCGCGGGACCGGGTGTCGAGTAGCCGTTCTCGCGGAGCGTGCGCAGCCCGTTCTCGCTGATCCAGTCCGTGCTCCACGGCGGCGACAGGACGGTCCTGACCTCGACGCTGCCGAACCCGGCGTCCTGCAGGATGTGCTCGATGTCGTCCCGCATGGTGGCCATGGCGGGGCAACCGGAATAGGTGGGGGTGATGGTCACGACCACCGACCCGTCGGCGTATTCCTCGACGTCGCGCAGCACACCGAGATCGGCGAGCGTGAGCATCGGCATCTCGGGGTCGAGCACGGATTCGGCGAGGCGACGGGCGTCGCTGCGCACGGCGGTGGTCATGTCACCACACTCCTTCGGGGTGCGCCCGGGCCACGCTCTGCATCTCGGCGAGCAGCAGTCCGAGCGACTCGGTGTGCAATCCCTGCCGGCCTGCCCGGCCGCCGACGGTGCCGACGGTCCGGCCGGTCGGTGCGGTGAGCTCGGCGGCATGCAGCACCTGCTCGAGGACGGAATCGAATTCCTCACGCACGTCCCGCGGGTCGACGCCCACCCCCACCGCCGCGAGCGCGAGCTCCTCGGTGGTCGGGACGAACAGTTCCTCGACATACGGCCACACGTGGGTTAGCGCCGCTTCCATCCTGGACTTCGACTCCTCCGTGCCGCAGCCGAGCGTCACAACCCAGCGGGCCGCGTAGTCGCGGTGGTAGGTGAGTTCCTTGACGCCCTTCACCGCGACCGCCGCGAGGACCGGGTCCCGGGACGTGCGGAGACGATCGAACAGCGCGAGACGCCACGTCGAGAACACCAGCAGTCGCGTGATCGACTGAGCGAAGTCGCCGTTGTCGAGTTCGGCCAGCCGGGTGTTGCGGAACCGATTCTCGTCCCGGAAGAACGCGAGCGCGTCCTCCGCGGGAACCGGGCTCGTCTCCGAGATGTACGGCACCACCGACGCGTCCGCCGCGGCCGCCCGGGCGAGCAGCAGTCGCGCCTGACCGAGCAGGTCGAGTCCGACATTCGCGAGCGCGACCTCCTCCTCGAGTTCCGGTGCGCGCGTGCTCCACTCGGCGAGACGCTGTGAGCTGATCAGCGCATCGTCACCGAGCATCAGGCAGTAGCCGGCCAGCGCGGAGAGGTCGACGTCCTCCGGAACCGTGGTGTCGACACCCGCGAGGGGGTCGTCGAAGCTGGTGCCGAACGCCCACTGGCCGTGGCTGTCTTCGTCGACGAGGCCTTCGTAAGCATTGTCGTGGTCGGTCATCGTCAGCCTCACATGTGGGGAACGTTGTCGGGGATCTCGTAGAACGTGGGGTGCCGGTACACCTTGTCGCCGCTGGGCGCGAAGTAGGGATCCTTCTCCGACGGGCTGGACGCCACGATCGAACTGGACCGCACCACCCAGATGCTCACGCCCTCGTTGCGGCGGGTGTAGACGTCCCGGGCGTGCCGGACGGCCATCTCGTCGTCGGCGGCGTGCAGGGATCCGACGTGAACGTGGTTGAGTCCGCGCTTGCCGCGCAGGAACACCTCGTACAGGGGCCAGTCCGCGCGCACTGCGTTGTCGTCCGTGCTCATCGTGCGTTCTCCTTGCTGCTCTCGCGGCGGGCGAAGGCCGTCGCGGCCTCCCGCACCCACGCCCCGTTCTCGTGTGCTGCCCGCCGGTTGGCGACGCGCTCGACGCTCGATGCGCCGTTGCCCTTGATCACCTGCATGAACTCGCTCCAGTCGGGCTCACCGAAGTCGTGAGCGCCGCGCTCGGCGTTCCACTTCAGGTCCGGATCCGGGAACGTCACGCCGAGCACCTCGGCCTGCGGGATGGACATGTCGACGAACCGTTGACGGAGTTCGTCGTTGGTGTGCCGCTTGATGCGCCACTTCATGGACTGCTCGGAGTTGGGCGACTGATCGTCCGGCGGTCCGAACATCATCAGCGCCGGCCACCACCAGCGGTTCACCGACTCCTGCACCATCTCGCGCTGGGCGTCGGTGCCGCGCATCATCGTCATCAGCAGTTCGAAACCCTGACGCTGGTGGAAGGACTCCTCCTTGCACACCCGGATCATCGCCCGCGCGTACGGCCCGAAGGAGCTGCGGCACAACGGAACCTGGTTGCAGATCGCGGCGCCGTCGACGAGCCAGCCGATGACGCCGACGTCGGCGTAGGTCAGCGTCGGGTAGTTGAAGATCGAGGAGTACTTCTGCTTGCCTTCGATCAGCTTCTCGGTGAGGTCGGCGCGATCGGCTCCGAGCGTCTCGGCGGCCGAATACAGGTACAGGCCGTGTCCGGCCTCGTCCTGAACCTTCGCCATGAGGATTGCCTTGCGACGCAGCGACGGCGCGCGGGTGAGCCAGTTGCCCTCCGGCTGCATGCCGATGATCTCCGAATGCGCGTGCTGCGCGATCTGCCGGATCAGCGTCTTGCGGTAGCCGTCGGGCATCCAGTCCCGCGGCTCGACCCTCTGGTCGGCTGCGATGGTGTCATCGAAGAGCTCTTGCAGCTCATCGGAAGCGTGTGACGTGGTCATATGTCCTACCTCTATTACCGAATGATCGGTTGGTATCAAGTATGCATGTCAGCCCCCGCCCACACAAGGGCGGGAGCCGAATTACGTCAGTGGCCTTCGAAGGCGGGCGTACGCTTCGCGAGGAACGCGTCGACCGCGCTGCGGTGATCCTTCGACCGGCCGAGCTGCTCGGCGGCCTCGCGCTCCCGCTCGAGCGCCTCCGACAGCCCGCTCGACGCTGCCGAGACCAGCGACTTGACCTGCGCGTACGCGGCCGTGGGACCGTCAGCCAGCTTCCGCGCCAGCGCAGTGGCCGCGTCCCCGAGTTCGACGTCGGGAACCACCCGGTGCACCAGCCCCCAGTCCAGCGCCTGCGCCGCTGTGAACCGGTCGCCGAGCATCATCAGCCCGGTCGCCCGGCTCGCTCCCAGCGCCTGCACCAGGGTGTGACTCAGCCCGSAGTCGCCGGCCAGCGCGATCCCCGTGAAGGCCGTGGCGAACTTCGCGCCCTCCCCCGCGATCCGGATGTCGGCGGCCAGGGCGATGCCCAGCCCCGCCCCCACGCAGGCCCCACCGACCGCGACGACGACCGGGACACGGACCGCGGCCAGCGCCCGGAGCAGCGGGTTGTAGTGCTCGGCGACGGTGTCCATCGCGTGCGCGGCGTCCGCCTCGAGCCCGGCGACGTGCTCGGCCAGGTCCTGGCCGACGCAGAAGTTCTTGCCCTCCGCCTGCAGCAGTAGGGCACGCACGCCGTCGTCGGCGGCGACCTTCTCCACCGCCGCCAGCAACTGTTCCTTCACCGCGCGGTCCAGGGCGTTGGACGCGCCCGCACGGCGCAGGGTGATGGTGGCCAGTCCCGCGTCCACGGAAAGTCCGACCACGTCGTCAGTGCTCATGAGAATGTGCCTCCTGCTGATTGTGGTGTGGGTGGCCCGTCAGGACCAGGTGAAGAACCCCTGGCCCGTCTTGCGGCCGAGTTCGCCGTTGGCGACCTTCTCGCGCAGCAGCGCGGGCGGCGCGAACCGGTCGCCGAGCGTCTTCGCGAGGTGCTCGGCGATCGCGAGCCGGACGTCCAGTCCGACCAGATCGGTGGACCGCAGCGGTCCCATCGGGTGGCGATAGCCCAGTTCCATGGCCCGGTCGATGGACTCGGCGTCGGCGACGCCTTCCTCGAGCATCCGGATCGCCTCGAGCCCGAGGCACACGCCGAGACGGCTGGTCGCGAAGCCCGGGGAATCGTTCACCAGCACCTCGGTCTTGCCGAGCTGGGCCACCCACTCCCGGACCTTCTCGACGACACCGGAGTCGGTGGCGGGGGCGCGGACGATCTCGACGAGCGTCGACGCCGGAACCGGATTGAAGAAATGCATGCCGATCAGCCGGGCCGGGTCGCTGAGGGCACTGCCGAGTTCGGCGATGGAGATCGAACTGGTGTTGCTGGCGATCACCGTCGACGGGTCGACCGTCTTCTCGACGAGCGAGAGCACGGACAGCTTGAGGTCGACCAGTTCGGGCACCGCCTCGACCACCAGATCCAGGGCCGGCGGAAGCGCATCGGGGGCGGCCACCGTGGACACCCGTCCGAGGATCGTCGCGGGATCGACGTCGCCGAGCTTGCCGCGTTCGTGTGCGCGGTCCAGTCCGTCGGACACCCGCTTCAGCGCCGCCTGCCGGTCGCCGCTCTCGGCGATGGTGACGGTGGAGCCGAGGGTCGCGAAGACCTGCGCGATACCCGCGCCCATCCGGCCGCCGCCGACCACTCCGACGTTCTTCGGTGCCGTGCTCGTCATTTTCTCTTCTCCAGAAACGCAGTCATGCGGTCGTGTTTGTCGCGGCTCTCGAACAGCACCGCCTGCGCGATGTCGTCGGCGAACGGGTGCGAGCCCGGTGCGTCGACGATCAACTTCGTGAGCTTGAGCGCCAGCGGCGCCGACCGGGTGATGCGGTCGATGATCTTGTGCGCTGCATCGATGTGCTCGCCGGGTGCGACGACACTCATCACGAGTCCGCTGCGCAGCGCGTCCTGCGCGTCGAGGTTCCGGCCGCCGAGCAGGACCTGCTTGGCGACAGATGTGCCGACCAACTCGGGCAGCCGGTAACTGGCCCCGGCCGCGGCCATGATCCCCAGCCCCGGCTCCGGGTTCCCGAAGACCGCGGTCTCGGTGGCGATGCGGATGTCACACGCGTAGGACAGTTCGGCGCCGCCGCCGAGCGCGTACCCGCTCACCGCCGCGACGGTGGGCAGCGGCAGCTTCGCGATGCGGTCGAACAAGTTGCGGTTGATGCCGGCGAACGCCTCGTCGCGGCCGCGTTCACGCAGTTCGGCGATGTCGGCGCCGCCGGCGAAGTGATCGCCCTCGCCGGTCAGCAACATCGGCTTCGGCGTCGCTTCCAGCGCGGCGCACACCTGGTGCAGTTCGCCGATCATCTCCGCGTTGATCGCGTTGCGCTGCGCGGGACGGTGCAGCGTGACCACCATGCGGTCGTCGCGGTCCTCGATCTTCAGTGTGTTCACGGCGCCTCGATCAGCATCGCGACGCCCTGGCCGACGCCCACGCACAGCGTGGCCAGCCCGCGGCGGGCGCCTTCGCGTTCCATCCGGCCGAGCAGCGTCAACAGGATCCGCGCACCCGAGCAACCCAGCGGGTGGCCGAGTGCGATGGCGCCGCCGTCCGCGTTGACGATCGACTCGTCCAGCTTCAGCTGCCGGATCACTCCGAGCGACTGCGCCGCGAAGGCCTCGTTGAGTTCGGCGGCGCCGAGGTCGGAGATCGACCAGTTGGCGCGGGCGAGGGCCTTGCGGGTGGCCGGGACCGGGCCCAGACCCATGACGTTGGGGGCGATGCCCGCGCTGGCGCTGGTGACGATGCGGCCGCGGACGGTCAGGCCGTACTTCTCCACCGCAGCCTTGCTCGCGACGACCAGGGCCGCGGCGCCGTCCGAGAGGGACGACGACGAGCCGGCGGTCACGATGCCGCCGGTGCGGAACACCGGTTTCAGCGAACCCAGCTTCTCCAGCGTGGTTCCCCGCCTGGGGGTTTCGTCGGCGGTCAGTTCACCATCGCGCACCGGCACGGGCACGGGCACGATCTCACGGGCGAACCGGCCGGCGTCGACCGCCGCGATCGCCCGCTCCTGGCTGCGCAGCGCGAAGGCGTCGCTCTCGGCGCGGGTGATGCCCTCAAGCGCGGCGACCTCCTCGGCCGTCTCGCCCATCGACAACGTCACCTTGCGGACGTCCGGTCCGGCCCCGGCCGGAACGTCACGATCTGCCGCGGTGAACCGCGGGTTCGTGAAGCGCCAGCCGAGCGAGGTGTCGGCCACCTCCCCCGGACGCGCCCACGGGGTGCCGGGCTTGGCCATCACCCAGGGTGCGCGGGTCATCGATTCGACGCCGCCGGCGATCACGATGTCGGCCTCGCCGCTGCGGATGGTGTGCGCGGCGGACGCGACGGCGGTCAGACCGCTCGCGCACAGGCGGTTCACCGTGTAGCCGGGAACGCTGTCGGGCAGGCCCGCGAGCAGCACGGCCATGCGGGCGACGTCCCGGTTGTCCYCACCGGCCTGGTTGGCGGCACCGAGGATCACCTCGTCGACGGCGTCGCCCGGGATTCCGGCCCGGCGGGCGGCCTCTGCCACGACGAGACCGGCAAGGTCGTCGGGGCGCACTCCTGCGAGCGCTCCGCCGTATCGACCCTGCGGGGTACGGGCTCCGTCCACCAGAAACACTTCGGCCACAGTCTTCTCCTTCACGGGGGTGCCGTCTATTAATAACCGAATCTTCGGTCGGTACGCAAGGGGAGGTAGCGCACAAAAAGTTGCGATGCTCCCTTGACAACCAGCGGCGGAAGCGACGATTCTGTTAACCGACCGAACGTACGGTGAAATGGAGTTGTCGTGAGCAAGTTACTGGAAAGCTACGCCGCCGGACGCTGGTACACCGCGCCGGACGAGGGAACCCCGCTGCTGAGCGCGGTCGACGGCTCCGAGGTGGCGCGCATCTCCGCGACCGGACTCGACCTCGGCGAGATGGTGGCCTACGCCCGCGAGGTGGGCGGACCGGCGCTCGCGAAACTGACCTTCCACGAGCGCGCCGCCGCCCTCAAGGCGCTCGCCCTCACCCTCATGGCGGGCAAGGACGAGTTCTACGCCCTCTCCACCTCGACCGGCGCCACCAAGCGCGACTCCGGCGTCGACATCGACGGCGGCTTCGGCACCCTCCTCAGCTACGCCAGCAAGGCCAGGCGGGAACTGCCCAACGACACCGTCTACCTCGACGGCGCGTTCGAGCAGCTGGGCAAGAAGGGCACGTTCCTCGGCCAGCACGTCTACACCTCGCGCCGCGGCGTGGCCGTCCAGATCAACGCGTTCAACTTCCCGGTGTGGGGCTTCCTCGAGAAGCTCGCCCCCGCGTTCATCGCCGGCGTCCCGTCCATCGTCAAGCCCGCGAGCCAGTCGGCCTATCTCACCGAGCTCGTGTTCCGTCGCATCATCGAGTCCGGGCTGCTGCCCGAGGGTTCGGTCCAGCTGCTGTCGGGGAGCGCCCGCGGGCTGCTCGACCACCTCGGCGGGCAGGACTCCGTGGCGTTCACCGGATCCGCCGACACCGCGGCCATCCTGCGGGCGCACCCGAACGTCGTCGGCGAGGGCGTCCACTTCAACGCCGAGGCCGATTCGCTCAACGCGTCGATCCTCGGCTCCGACGTCGAACCGGGCAGCGAGGAATTCGACCTCTACGTCAAGCAACTCGTCACCGAGATGACAGTGAAGGCCGGCCAGAAGTGCACCGCCATCCGGCGCGCCTTCGTGCCGTCCACACTGATGGACGACGTCATCGCCGCGGCCGAGGCCCGGCTGTCGCGCGTCGTGGTCGGCGCCCCCGACGCCGAAGGCGTCACGATGGGTGCGCTCGCCAGCCTCGAACAGCGCGACGAGGTCCTGAAATCGCTCCGCGGACTGACCAAGTCGGCGCAGATCGTGGTCGGCGACCCGGAGAACTTCGACGTCGTCGGCGCCGACAAGGCGACCGGCGCGTTCCTGCCGCCGATCCTGCTGCGCTCCGACGACAAGGACGCCACCGAACCCCACGACATCGAGGCCTTCGGCCCTGTCAGCACCGTCATCGGATACGACAGCACCGACGAGGTCATCGAACTCGCCGCCCGCGGCAAGGGCAGCCTCGTCGCCTCCCTCGTCACCCGTGATTCCGCACTCGCCCGCGACATCGTGCTGGGCCTCGCCCCGTTCCACGGCCGCGTCCTCGTCCTCAACCGCGACGACGCCAAGGAATCCACCGGCCACGGCTCACCCCTGCCCGTCCTCGTGCACGGCGGCCCCGGACGCGCAGGCGGCGGTGAGGAACTCGGCGGCATCCGCGGCATCCTGCACCACATGCAGCGCACCGCGGTCCAGGCCACCCCCGACATCCTGACCGCGGTCGGAAACAAGTGGGTCACCGGTTCGCAGCGCAACGACGACGGCATCCACCCGTTCCGGAAGAACCTCGCGCAGTTGCGGATCGGCGACACCATCGTCGGCGGCCCCCGCCAGGTCACCCTCGCCGACATCGACCACTTCGCCGAGTTCACCGGCGACACCTTCTACGCCCACACCGACCCCGAGGCCGCGGCCGCGAACCCGCTGTTCGGCGGCATCGTCGCCCACGGATACCTCGTCGTCTCCCTCGCCGCCGGCCTGTTCGTCGAACCGAATCCCGGTCCCGTTCTCGCCAACTTCGGCGTCGACAACCTCCGGTTCCTCACCCCCGTCAAGGCCGACGACAGCCTCACCGTCACGCTCACCGCGAAGCTCATCACCCCGCGCAGCAGCGCCGACTACGGTGAAGTCCGCTGGGATGCAGTCGTCGTCAACCAGGACGGCGATCCCGTCGCAACGTACGACGTACTCACCCTCGTCGCCAAAGGAGAAAACGCATGAGCTTCAAGGTCGCCGTCTGTTACGGCCACCCCGATGATCCCGAGGCGTTCGACGCCTACTACCGCGACACCCACATGCCGCTGGCCCGCAAGATTCCCGGCCTGACCGACTTCACGTGGGGCAAGTGCAGCGCCCTCGACGGCGGGAAGCCGCCGTACTATGCGGTCGCAAGCCTCGTCTTCCCCGACGCCGACACCATGAAGTCCGGATTGCAGTCCGAGGAGATGAAGCAGGCGGGCAAGGACGTCCGCAACTTCGCCACCGGCGGCGTCACCATGTACGTCCAAGAAGAAGAATCCGTCTACAACCAGTAGGAGAACCATGACTGTCGACGCATCCACGGAATGCCGCATCGCGCGGAAGATGTTCGAGGCCGACAACGCGTCCCAGGCGCTCGGCATCGAGATCCTCGAGCTCAGCCCCGGTCACGCGGTCGCGTCGATGGTCGTGGGTGAGACCATGGTCAACGGCCACGGCATCACCCACGGCGGGTTCGTGTTCACCCTCGCCGACACCGCATTCGCGATGGCGTGCAACGGATACGACACGCCCGCCGTCGCCGCTCGCGCCGACATCCGGTTCCTGACCGCCACCCGCCTCGGCGACACCCTCGTCGCCGAGGCCGTGGAGCGGGCCCGATTCGGGCGCAACGGCATCTACGACGTCACCGTCCGGCGCGGCGACGACGTCATCGCCGAGTTCCGCGGCGACAGTCGTGCGCAGCCGCGCCCGTGAGCATGTGCGCTCCGCACCTGTGAGTACTTGTTAACCACGGGACGTTAATAAGTACTCACGGGCCGCAGGCACGCGACAAGTCCGATCTCCAGCGCGACCCAGACTGCACCGTCCGGTCYCACGGCGATCCCGTGCGGCTCCGAAGACGGTGTCGGCAGGTCGTATTCGGTGATGTCGCCGTCCGGCCCGATGTGTCCGATGCGGTTTGCGCCCCATTCGGTGAACCAGCAACCGCCGTCGGGGTCGGCGACGACGGCGTGAGGTCGGGCCGAGCGGTCCAGGAGTGCGAACTCGTCGATCCGGCCGTGGACGGAGATCCGGCCGATCTGCCCGGCGCCGATCTCGACGAACCACAGCGCGTCGTCGGTCCCGCGGGTGATCCCCACCGGCCCGGCGGCGGGCGTGGGCAGAGAATGCACCGCGACGTTGCCGTCGAGATCGATACGGCCGATCGCGTTCGCCTGGTTGAGGGTGAACCACAGTGCGTCGTCCGGACCCAGCGTGATCGCCGAAGGGAACCCGCCGTCCGTGGGCAGAGGAAACTCGGTGATCTGCCCGTCAGTGGTGATCCGCCCGATCCGGTCGGCATTCGTCTCGGTGAACCACAGGGCACCGTCCGGGCCGGCGACGATCCCGAACGGACCGCTGTCCGGGGTCGGGATCGGGAAGGAATCGATCGCTCCGTTCGACGTCATCCGCCCGATCCGGTGGTCGCGGAATCGTGTGAACCACAAGGCGCCGTCCGGGCCCGGCGTGATGATGGTGGGCCCGCACTCCGCGGTGTCGAGCGGAAACGTCGCGACTTCGCCGTCGACGGTGAGGCGCGCGATTCGACCGGCGTGGACGAGCGTCACCCACAAGGCCTGGTCGGGCCCGGCCGTGATCGCGTACGGCCCCGACTTCTCGTCGGAGACGGCGAACTCCTGGATTCTCATGCGCTCCGCACCCGTGAGTACTTGTTAACCGCGGGACGTTAATAAGTACTCACGGGCGCGAAGCGCCTATGGGGGCCGCATGCTTTCCGCGCTCGGACGCGGCGGCGTCGCGCGCTGCCCGCTCGGCGGCGGCCGCCTCGATGGCGATCGCGTGATCCACCGCGTGCGGCGCGATGCCCAGGTTGTCCAGAGTCTCCCACAGACTCGACAGGGCAGCCTTCGGGTCGAGGTAGTACTCCGACTCGCGGACGCGCCAGAACGTCCAGCCGCACCGTTTGAGTTCCTGCTCGCGTTCGAGGTCCGCGATCCGCTGTTCCGGGGTGGTCGAGAACGCGTCGCCGTCGCATTCGACGGCGAGTCTCATGGTGCCGCCGGTGACGACGAGGTCGATGCGCCGATTGTTCACCTCGACTTGCGAATTGACGTGGTAGCCGCGTTCGGCGATGTCGTTGAACACCCGCTGCTCGAGCAGATTGTCGAACGGCGGGATCCGGGTGTCGCGGTCGACGTCCTGCGGCATGGGGTCGGCCGGTGCCGGCGACGTCGACATCATGTAGCTGAGCAGGGAGTTGCGCAGGTCGGCCCGCTTCAGTTCGTCGACGGTCACGGAGTGGAACAGCCACAGCTGGTCCTGCGCGCGTGACGCCGCGACGTTGAACCGCCGCTTGTACTGGTTCGCTGTCAGCGGTGCGAAGTTCTGCTCGGGTCCCACGACCATCGACAGGAAGACGACGCTTCGTTCGTCGCCCTGGAAGTCGGGCGGCGTCCCGACCCGCAGGCGCCGCTGCTCCCACTGTTCGATGCCGATGCGTTTGACGAGTTCGGTCCGGATGGCGTCGACCTGGGACTGCCCCTGCAACACGACGATTCCGAACGTCTTGCCGTCGTAGCGAGGGTCGACGAGGCATTCGATGAGCTGGTCGACGAGGGCGGCGGCCTCGACGTGGTTGGTGAGTGTCGCGTCCTTGCCTGACACGGTGGCCTCGGATACGTACGTATGTTTCAGCGGCGGAAGCCGGTCCGCGCCGAACTGCCGCACCGGGACCAGCGGCAGTTCGCCGTAGAATTGGGTGCTCGACCAGTTGATGATCTCGGGCATCGAGCGGAAGTGCTCGCGGAGCCGGACCACCTGACCGAAGCTGGTGCGCAGGATCGAGAACAGGCTCGACCGCGGCGTGAGCGTGGCCTGGACGTACTCCGGAAGGTCCGGCAGGTAGGCGTCGAGCCGCGTGAACACGTCGTCGAGGGTGCCGGTGGTGGGGATGTCGGCGGGTGCGCACTGCTTGTCGTCGCCGACGACGATCACCCGCGGCGCCAGCCACAGCAGGAACAGGTTGGTGATGTCGGCCTGGCTCGCCTCGTCGACGATGACGACGTCGAAGCTGCCCGGCACGGGCGGGATCGACGCGAGCACCTGCTGCAGCGGCATCACCCACGCGGGCACCGCGCCCTGCGCCTCGCCCATCGCGGATCGTGCTGCGCTGCGGTACTTCTCGGCGTACTTCCCGGCGCCGGCACCGATGCTGGAGATGTGCTCGCGGTACGTCTGCAGCGCCCGCACCTGATCTGCCGTCAGGTGTTCGAGGCAGTCGCGCCAGGCGGTGGCCGCCGCGAGCCGCGCCGTCAGGTGCGCGAGATCCGCGTCGACGGCGTTGAGTTCGGCTTCCAGTTCCTGCTCACGACCGGCACGGTGCTGCTCGGTGACCCATTGGCGGGCACGGCGCCACGCCCAGGCCTCCGACATCTGCCAGCTCATCTCGTCCCACTCGGTGAGCGCCGCCGTCCTGCGCACCAGTTCGTACAGCGCCGGGGCGACGGGTGAGAGTTTGTCGGACAGTTCGTCGAACAGCCGCTGATCCTGCTGCTCGACGCGGGCGATCGCGTACCGGGAGAGGGCATCCGACAGGGCCTCGTTGTCGGCCTGATCGAGTGCCGCCACCAGGGCGGTGCCTTCCGGCGACGGTCCCGCGTCGACCTCGGTGGAGACTGCCGAGACGATGGCGTCGAGTTCCGCACGGGCACTGTCCACGTCGGCGCGCGTGGTGATCGCTTCTGCGGCCCCGGCCACCGCGACGGCGTCCGCAAGAGTGCGGATCCGCGGCGCGTTCGGGGACAGCGCGAACAGTTCGCGGGCCAGCGCGTCGCGCGCGACGAGGAGGGCGCGCACCCGGGCCACCCGGCCGACGATCATATTGAGGCTGTCGACCTGGACGGCACGGGAACCGTTCATGTCCACCGGAATCCGAAGGTCCGCCAGCAGGGTGGCGGCGGTCTGCGCGGCGTCGTGGGCGCGCAGGTGCTCGGTCACGAGCCGCACGGTGGCGGCGGTCGTGGCGGGTACACCGTCGACGGTGGCGTCGAGGCCGAGTTCTTCGACGGCCTTCTGCTCGTCGCTGCGACGGAAGCGCGTCTTCCACTCGACGGCGCCGGATTCCATCGCGACGGCGAGCGCACCGACCGCTTGCAGGGCCGGTCGGGTCATGACGGCGCACTGGACGTCGTGCGCACCGATGTAGCGGTCGGCGGCCGCGGCCGCCTCGACGATCGCGGGCAGGGCGTCCAGACGACCCCACAGGTGCGTCGCCCGGCCGGAGAGGACGGTGTCGGCGAGGCCCTGGAACTGGCCGTCGAGGTCGAGGACGTCGTGTGCCCGCGCCTGCAATTCCTTGCAGTGCCGGCGAACCGTGTACGCCGTCTCGGGGTCGACACCCCCGAGGACCTCGAGCAGATGCGCCGACTGCGGGGTGTCGATGGGGACGCTGGTCGAGGCCCGCGAGCAGAGCCGTTCCAGTTCGGCCCGGTTGGGAAGCAGCGAGTCGAGCGCGGGAAGCGTCTGACGGGACCGCTGCGCCCGTTCGGGGGACGCCGTCACCGACAGCCGGCGCAGCGTCTCGACCTCGGTGCCGGTGAGGGGCGGCTGCTCGCTCAGCAGCGGACCGGGAAGCCACTCGAAGGCGTCCTGCAGACCCATGACCTTGCGGACGATGGTGGCGGCGGTGCCCTCGTAGCCGTCCGCGACAGCGTCGTGGAGGTAGGTCTCGGACTCGCGCAGCGCCTTCACCTGCTCGAGTACGACGGCCCGCTTCTGCACGGCCTCGTCCCGCTGGGCGCGGAGATCGGCGATCTTCTGGCCCTCGCTGTGCGGGTTGAACGACGATTTCCGTTCGGCGATCGTCGCGACGCTGCGGGTGAGCTCGTCGGAGCCGCCGCGGGACAGATCGGTGATGGAGACGCACAGTTCCTGCATCTCGGGCGGGAGCTTGTCCCTCAGCACCCGGAGCGCCTGCGCCTTCTCGCTCGTGACGAGCACCCGCTGGCCGCGCGCGAGCAGCGCCGACACCAGGTTGGCGATGGTGTGGGTCTTGCCCGTGCCGGGCGGCCCTTCGACCACCACTCCGCTGTCCCCGCCGAGCCGCTCGATGATCTGCGACTGCTCGGCGTTGGCCGGGAGCGGGAAGAGCGGGTCTTCGGCGAGCGTCGACGAGGTGGCAGCGCCGGTGCGCTCGAGCCACGACAGCCGGTCTGCCGGTTCGATCGCCTCGACCAGCTGCGCGAGCCCGAGCGGAACGGTCGCGCCGTCGCGTTCGAGGTGGGAGATCATCTGCTCGTAGTACTCGACCAGCGCGAAGGCACTGCGCTTGCGCAGGACCAGGGCGGGCGACAGCGTGAGGGTGCCGTCGGCGTCGGCGTCGGCGTCGGGTGGCCGGAGGCCGTCCCGCATCGTGACAGTCGTCATCAGCGACTTCGGCGCCCACTCCGCGAGCAGGGCGCGAACGCCGTCGCTCAGCGGCGACACGGCGGTGTCCTGCAGTTGCTTCTGCAGCGGCATCGCGTGCGCGCTGTCGTAGACGTCGAGTCCGGTGAACAGCTGGGAGTCTTCGAGCCGGGGCTGGGAGCCCGCGATCAGCCGCACCAGCAGGTCGCCGGTCCGGGGATCTCGGTGGATGCTCGCCGACTGGGTGACCAAGTGGGTATGGACGCCGTCCGGGCCTGCGCCCGCCAGGGTCAGCAGACCGGACGCGACGACGAGTTCGATCGACTCGGGTCGGGCGTTCAGCTCCTGCAGCATCCGCTGCAGCGACTGGTACAGATCGGCGTGCGGACGACGCTCACGGTCTGCCTTCGCCCACGCCTGCCAGCGCGGCACGTACGCGTCGAACGCCTGCCGGACGTCGTACGCGCGGCGCACGTCGTATTCCTCGTCGGAGTCCTCGGCGTAGGCGTCGGACGCGTTCAGTTCGAGATCGGAACGCGAGCTGTCGGAGCGGGCCGCAGCGTCCACCCAGCCGGCCAGGACCGTGGGCAGTTCCGGCGGATCCTCGACGCCGATGAGGGGCACGCGCAGGACGATGTCGCCCTGCGCGGCGTCGGAATCGAGTTGGATCATCCGGCCGTCCTGATGCAGCCATTCGACCTGTTCGTGCTGGTCGACGCGGAGAACCGGCTTCGTGCGAGCCCTGACGATCTCGCGCAGGAACTGCAGCAGGCGCTGGACGCGGCCTGCGAGCTCGGCGTCGTTTTCGGGACTCGACAATGTAAACCTCTGCGAATTCTCGGTGATGACGTGCGCTTGCCCCCGCCGTGCACACTATCGGGTCGAGGGGGTGAAGTTCGAGGCGTCATCCCCTGGCAGAGGGACTGGACGGTCGCTCGGGGTGTCGATCGGACCTCGATGCGTACCGGTCGGTCTCTACTGTTCACCCGTGCCGGCGGTGAAGTCCCCGGTCTGCTTGCGCATCGGTTCGTTCGCCTCGAACACATCGCGGAGTTCGGGACGGAACGGCAGCAGTGCCGGGATGTGGGCATGGAAACGTCGGTCGAGCGCGAGGACGGCGGCGGCAGACGCCGATCCCGACGAGGACGCGGACGGTCAGCGTCCGCCGCGTCGCAGGGTCACGCGGTAGGTGTAGTGCTCGGGCAGGAAGTAGCTGACCGCCAACTCGACGGTCCGCCCCTCCGAATCGGAATAGAGCCGGTCCACCCGCAGCATCGAATGGCCCTCGGGGCAGCCGAGTTCGCGGGCCACGTCCGCGGGGGCGGGCGCGACCGTGATCGATTGCGCCGCCTCCACGATGGGGCTGCGCAGGTGCGGCTCCAGCAGACCGATGATCGTGTACGCGCTGACGGCGCCCTCGGACATCTCGGGCGCGTCGACGACGAGCCGGGCGATCTCGTCGGGAAGGTACACGGTGGTCAGCACGAACGGGGTGTCGTCGTGGCGCCGCCGGAACACGACCGTGTGGACGAGGTCCGTGTCGAGGCGGAGCCTGCTCGCGGCCTCGATGTCGACCCGGCGGCGCAGCGGGGAGACCACCTCCATGGTGGTGTCCGTGGACAGATTCATCAGATCCTCGATCGACCCCAGCTGACGCAGGTATCGGCCGTCGGACTCCGCTGCGAACGTCCCGCGTCCCGGGACCCGGTAGACGATGCCCTCGGCTACCAGGTCCTGGAAGGCGCGTCGCACGGTCTGCCGGCTCACGCCGTGCTGTTCCGCGAGCTCGAATTCGGTGGGGAGCTTGAGGCCGCCGCGGTACTTGCCCGCGGCTATGTGCTCACGGAGCTGCTTCGACACCAGCTGGTACGCCGGCTCCGTCTCTCGTTCTCGTTCCCTACCGTTCATCGCGCACCGATCCTACGTGCAGGTTGCCGGACTACAGACCGCCCCGCGACACGAGTTGCGAGACGATGACGTTGCGTTGGATCTCGTTGGTTCCCTCACCGACGATCATCAACGGGGCGTCCCGGAAGTACCGCTCGACGTCGTACTCGGTGGAATAGCCGTAACCGCCGTGGATGCGCACCGCGTTCAGGGCGATGTCCATCGCCACCTCCGACGCGTACAGCTTCGCCATCCCGGCCTCCATGTCGCACCGATCACCGCTGTCGTACTGCTCGGCCGCATGCCAGGTCAGCTGCCGGGCCGCGGTCAGCTTGGTCGCCATGTCGGCGAGGTAGTTGCCGATCGACTGATGCTTCCAGATCGGCTTGCCGAAGCTCTCCCGCTGCTGCGCATACGCCAAAGAATCCTCGAGCGCCGCCGTCGCCACACCCAGGGCCCGGCAGGCCACCTGGATGCGGCCGGTCTCGAGGCCCTTCATCATCTGCGCGAACCCCTTGCCCGGGGTCCCGCCCAGGATCGCGTCCGACGAGATCCGGTAGCCGTCGAACGACAGCTCACAGGTTTCGACGCCCTTGTAGCCGAGCTTGGGCAGATCCCGCGACACCGTCAGACCGGGACCGTGCTCGACCAGGACGATCGAGATGCCCTTGTGCTTGGGGGACGCGGCCGGATCGGTCTTGCACAGCAGCGCGATCAGACCGGACCGGCGGGCGTTGGAGATCCACGTCTTCGACCCGGTGATCACCAGATCGTCGCCGTCGGTCTTGGCGTTGGTGGACATCGCCTGCAGATCCGACCCGCCGCCGGGCTCGGTCAGCGCCATCGTGGCCCGGATCTCACCGGTCGCCATCTTCGGCAGGTACTGCCGCTTCTGCTCCTCGGTGCCGTACA